>CAYQGF010000106.1:0-5135 GCA_964416885.1 uncultured Iamiaceae bacterium | reverse complement strand
GGGACGGGCTGGCCGGCCTGCATCATCAGCAGGTGGAAGGCGGGCCAGCCGTGGCCGTCGCCGTAGGGGACGTTGAGCCGGGCGATCGTCGTCGGCACGTCGTGGAGCCGGGCCACGGTGCGCACCACCGTCTCGGCCGCGATCTTGGAGATCGAGTAGGTCGGCATCATCACCGCGTGGTTGTCGCCGAGGGCGTCGGTCTCGGCCATGGGCTCGTGGCCCTTGGGGGCGTAGACGCCGGTGGTCGAGCAGTGGAGGAAGCGGCCGGGGCGGACGTGGGCCAGGACCTCGCCGGCCGCCTCGGCGTTGATGCGGAGGTCGACGGGCCAGCGGCCGGACTGGGCCACGGCCAGGTTGAGGACGACGTCGATGTCGTCGGCCGCGGTGGGCAGCTCGTCGAGGGCACCCCGGTAGAGGTCGACGGTGCGGCAGTCGACGCCGGCCGCGTCGAGCTCGGCCCGGGCCGCCTCGTCGGTGAAGCGGGCCGCGCCGATCACCTCGTTGCCCTGGGCGGCCAGGGCGAGGGCCAACGGCTTGGCCACCCGGCCGGTCACCCCGACGACGACGATCCGCTGTCCGGTCGGTCCGCTCTGGTCGCTCACGAGAACACGTTCTAGTTCTGCGGTGCGACCGCCGCCCGTCGGCCCCCTCTCGCGACCCATCGGCCGACGACACCGGGGCGGCGCTTTCCCTCGGTCGGGGCGCAGCAGGCAGACTTCCGGCCGTCCGCTGCGGGCCGGTGAACACCCGGCCCGCCCTTCCCCGGGAGCAACGATGCCCTCGACCCGAGACGACCTGGTGGTGATCGGCGGCAACGCCGGCGGCCTGTCCACGGCAGTCGCCGCCCGACGAGCCGGGCTCGACCGGGTGCGCGTCCTGGAGGCCGGCACGGCGATGGCGCTCCCCGGCGTGGTCGGCGAGCACGGCCTCGACGCCGCCTACGGCGAGACCGTCACCGCCATCGACCTCGACGGCGAGGACCTCGTCGTCACCACCGGCCGCCAGTCGTACCGCACCCGCGCCGTGCTCGTGGCCCAGCGCCAGGCGGCCGGCACGTGGACCCCGTCGGTCCCGCACCCGACGAACAGCCGGATCGCCGTCGACACCCTGCCCGAGCACCCGGCGGACCAGGACGTCCTCGTCGTCGGGTTCGCCGACCACGCCGTCGAGCTCACGGCGGCCCTCGCCGACCAGGGCAGCGGGGTCGTCCTCGCCGCCGGCGGGATGGACCCGACCCGGCTGTCGCCCATCGCCGATCAGGCGCTGCGCCGGCTCGAGAAGGAGCGGCTCGCCACCCTGCTCTACCGCTCGGTCCCGACCCAGATCGGCGAGGTCGACGACTATCCCATGGCGTTCTTCGGCGACCGCCGCACGCCCGACCTCCAGTTCGACCACGTCGTGTTCGCCTCCGGGCGCAACGCCCTCGGGCCGGCCGACGTCGGCGCCACCGAGGCCGCCGTCGCCAGCGGCCAGGTGTGGTTCATGGGCGAGGACGACGAGGTCGGCGACGTCCCGTCGGCCCCGAGCTGGCGGGTCGCCCGAGACCTCCTCGCCGCCCTGTTTCCCGAGGCGACGCTCCCCGAGGAGCCCTCGTCCCTGGCCCGACGGGGCGAGCACGAGGGCGTCATCGACGAGCTGCGCACCGAGCACTACAACGCCACGATCACCCACTTCGAGCCGACCCACTCGGACCTGTGGGTCCTGCGGGTGAAGCCCGACCACGGCTCGGTGTCGCACCTCCCCGGCCAGTACGCCTCGCTCGGGCTGGGGTACTGGGAGGCCCGCATCGACGACGCCGTCGACCCCGGCCTCGACGACCGCTGGGACAAGATGGTCCGCCGGTCGTACTCGATCTCCCACCCGATCTTCGACGAGCACGGCTACCTGGCCGACGGCGGCGGCCGCAGCGGCGAGCTCGAGTTCTACATCGTGCTCGTCCCCCCGACCGAGGGGAACATCCCGGGCCTCACCCCACGGCTGGCGTTGAAGCGGCCCGGGGACCGGATCTACCTCGGCCCCAAGGTCGCCGGCCGCTACACCCTCGCCCCGGTGACCGACCCCGGCTCGACGGTGGTGTTCCTCTCGACCGGCACCGGCGAGGCGCCCCACAACGCCATGGTCACGGAGCTGCTGCGGAAGGGGCACCACGGACCGATCGTCTCGGCCGTCTCGGTACGCCAGTGGGCCGACCTCGGGTACCGGGAGCAACACGACGAGCTGGCCCGCCGGTACGCCAACTACACCTACGTGCCGCTGCCGACCCGCGAGCCCGACGTTCCCAAGCGGTACATCCAGGACCTCGTCGCCTCCGGGGAGCTGGGCGAGCTCGACCCGGCCTCGACGCACGTCTTCCTCTGCGGCAACCCGGCCATGATCGGCCTGCCCGAGGACGGGGTCTTCCCGTCGGTGACCGGCGTGGTCGAGCTGCTGACCGAGCGGGGCTTCGTCCTCGACTCCCGCCAGCAGCGGGGCACGATCCATTTCGAGGAGTACTGGTAGGCCGTCGCGCCCACGAACGCGACGTGGTGTGACACCTGTCGTGGCGGGGTATGTCACGCCCCGTGCCAAGGTCGCGCCGATGCCTTTCCACCCATCTCACACCGGCCCTGGCCCTGACCGCGGCGCTCCTGGCCGCGGTCGGAGGGGCGGCCTGCTCCGACGACGGCGACGACGCCGTCGACCCCACGACGACCCAGCCGACCACCACGCTCACCCAGGCCCAACAGGACGAGCAGGCCCTCCGCCAACTGACCGAAGACTGGTACGCCCAGATCAACGAGATCTTCGAGGAGCGCGCAGACCCTCAGACGGCGGACGAGTACATCACGGACGACTACTACGACGCCGTCATCTCCGAGGTCGAGGCCTTTCGAGAGACCGGGCGGACAACCGAGCGGTCAGCCGCCTCCCGTCACGTAGTTGAGTCGATCACGGTCAGCGGAGACGCAGCCACTCTCGAGGAGTGCTTCGTCGACGCTGACGTGCTCTACGACGGCGACGGCCAGGTCCTCAACGATGACATCGTGACCACTCGATTCACGACAGTTGCCTCGATGACCGAGGACGGATGGCGTTTCGAGCGACGGGTGCCAAGAGGTGAGGACGAGGAGGGCGACCAGTGTCCAAAGTGATACGGCCACTGCTAGCGAGCCTGCTTCTCATCATGGCGAGCCTCCTTCCTGCGTCCGCAGCGCAGGCCGCCACGGCGACTCCCGGTGTAGGCACCGGATGCCAGACCGGAGGCATCTGCGCAGAGGTGCGGACGGACCCCCACCCCCATCCCGGTCGGCCAGGGTCGCAGGCAACTCTGGAGCGTGGGAGGCCAGGGCACGGCGAAGCGACGAGCGGGGGTGGGAGCGCAGCCGGGGCGGCTCGACCGGCGGGGGAGCCACGGCATCCGGGGTTGACCTATGACGAGTGCGTGGCGTTCCTCCAGTTCAGCGAGGACCGGTCCGCTTGCCAGCCTGCGGCCCCGACCGAGCCGGCGGCGCCGGTGGAGCCGGGGTCACCTGCGGCGCCGCCGGTGACGGTGGTGGTCGACCCGGCGACGGTGGCGCAGTCGTTGCGGAACGAGGTGCCCGTGGTGATGCCACGGCCCCACACATCGCCGCCGGAGGGCGGGTTCCAGCTCACCGGGCTGGAGACCTGGTACTGGCTCGACGCCGAGGCGTGGGAGCCGGTGTCCGTGCGGGCCGAGGTCCCGGGCGTGTGGGTCGAGGTGACCGCCACACCGACCACTGCCACGTGGGAGCCGGGCGACGGGTCGGCCACGGTCGTCTGCACCGGCCCGTCCCGTCCGCACCCGGGCACGACCGGAGCGACCACCGGCTGCGGCCACACCTACATCGACACCGGCCGCTACACGATCACCGCGTCGGTTCGCTTCGCCGTCACGTGGGAGGCGAGCACCGGCGAGGGCGGCGACCTCGACCCCATCACGCTCAGCCGTCAGCTCCCGATCGAGGTCGAGCAGCGTCAGGTCGTGATCGACGGCTGACCCTTGAGGACCAAGGGAAAACCCTTGCGGGACGAACATCCGTTCGTCTATCATGTCCTCATGGCGGACCTGGCCGACGACACCCTCGAAGCGCTGGTTGGCGCGGACGTAGCGGGGATGGTCGACGAGGAGGCTCGTCGGCATCTGTTGGGCCTGCACTCGTTGAAGGCGCGGGTCGATGCTGCGGTGCTGGTGGCGACGGGGGTGGTGGACCGGCGGGGCTTGCACACGGCTGATGCGGCCCGGTCGGCGGCGAGCTGGTTGGCGGGCCGGGTGGACCAGACGAGGGGCCGGTGTGCCCGCGACGTCGCGTTGGCTCGGGTGGTGCGGGAGATGCCGGTGGTCGAGGCGGCGGCGGTCGAGGGCCGGCTGGGGCGGGTGAAGGTGGACCTGTTGGCCGAGGCCCGTCAGCCCGAGGTGGCCTCGGTGTTCGCGCTCCACGAGGAGATGCTGGTGACCGAGGCCGAACGGCTGACCGTCGCTGATGCCCGGCGGTTCCTGCAGGCCTGGCTGGAGAAGGCCCGCCTGTCGGTGGGCTACGTCGACCCCGACGAGCCGGTCGACCCGTCCGAGCCGCCTGCCGCGGCGGTCGACCTGGCCCAGGCCTTCGAGGGACGGTGGGTCTTGGCGGGAGAGTTCGACGCGGTGGAGGGGACCGAGCTGGCCTCCGCCCTCACCGCCGAGGTCGACCACATGTTCCGTTGCGGAGCGTTCCGGGCCGACGACGGCCTCTCACCGCGGGAACGCCGCGGTGTTGCCTTCCTGCAGCTGATCGCCCGCCGGGCACGCCCCCAGGCCCGCCACGGGGCGCCGCGTCCGTCGGTGGAGGTGATCTGCGACGAGCACACCCTGCGCGGCGTGCCGGTCACCGACCCCGACGTTGACGGCGGCGAAGACCTCCGCCGCCGAGTGTGCGAGCTGGTCGACGGCACCCCCGTCTCCCTCGCCACGTTGGGCCGGCTGCTCTGCGGCGCGGATGTCCACCGCCTCGTCATCTCCGCCGCGGGAGAGGTGCTCGACGCCGGC
The DNA here is from genome assembly GCA_964416885.1 of uncultured Iamiaceae bacterium. Taxonomy (GTDB): domain Bacteria; phylum Actinomycetota; class Acidimicrobiia; order Acidimicrobiales; family Iamiaceae; genus Iamia. Next base: position 112 of record CAYQGF010000106.1, on the reverse strand, counting down.
ACGACCATCCGGCTGGCCAACCGGGCCCAACGGCGGGCGTTGCGGTACCGGCGTGCCCGGCACTGTGGGTTCCCGGGCTGCTCGGCGCCGATCGAGTGGTGCGAGTTCCACC
>CAYQGF010000105.1:0-9726 GCA_964416885.1 uncultured Iamiaceae bacterium | reverse complement strand
GTCTGGAGCAGCTCCTTGGCCGGGATGCAGCCCCGGTTGAGGCAGGTGCCGCCGAGGCGCCGGTTCTCGACGATGGCCACGTCGAGGCCGGCAGCCGCGCCGTAGAGAGCGGCGGAGTACCCGCCGGGGCCGCCGCCGATGATCACGAGGTCGTGCTGTTCGCTGGCCATGGCGGCGACCCTACCCGCGAGGTGTGGCGGCGCGACCCACGACGACCGCCCTGCTCAGCGGCTCGCCAACACGACCTGGAGGGCGAAGGCGACCAGGATGGCGAGGCCGCAGAGCAGGGCGGCGACGATCAGGCGGCGGGTGCTCATGGCCCGCCGACGCTAGACGGCCGACGGGGCGGCTCAGCCCTTCTGGCGGAGGGCGTCGCGGATCTCGCGCAGGAGCACGACCTCGTCGCTGACGTCCTCCTCTTCCTCACCGCCGCGCGACGCCAGCTCGTTGGCCTTGTTGTAGGCCTTCACGACCAGGAACAGCACGAAGCCGATGATCAGGAACGAGATGACCGCGGTGAGGAAGGCGCCGTAGCGGATCCGCCCGTCGCCGATGTCGATGGTGAGGCTGCTGAAGTCGGGCTGACCACCGATGGCGGCGATGATCTGCATGACGATGTCGTCGACGAAGCTGGTGACGACCGCCGAGAACGCCAGGGCCAGGATCAGGCCGACCGCGATCTCGATCAGGTTGCCCTTCATGATGAAGTCCTTGAACTCCTTCAGCATGGGCGGTTCCTCCGGATGGGTGAGGGGGATGGGGCTGGCGGGACCGTAGCTCTTGTCCGCGACCGAGCGGACGGGTAGAGCAGACGCCATGCGCATCGCCGTGACCGGGTCCAGCGGGTTGATCGGGAGCGCGCTGCGCGCCTCGCTGGAGGCCGACGGCCACCGGGTCGTCCGCGTCGTGCGCACCGGCGGAGGCCCCGACACGGTGCGATGGGACATCGACGCGGGGACGATCGACGCCACCGGCCTGGAGGGCCTCGACGGCGTCGTCCACCTCGCCGGCGAGGGCATCGCGGCCGGGCGCTTCACCCCCGAGCACCGCCGGCGGGTCCTGGAGAGCCGGACGCGCAGCACCGCGCTGCTCAGCCGCACCCTGGCCGAGCTGTCGGAGCCGCCGCCGGTGCTGCTCTCGGGCTCGGCCGTCGGCTACTACGGCGACCGGGGCGACGAGGAGCTCACCGAGGCCAGCCCGCCGGGCGAGGGCTTCCTGCCCGAGGTGTGCGTGGCGTGGGAGGCCGAGACGGCGGCCGCCGAGGCGGCCGGCATCCGGGTCGCCCACCTCCGCACCGGCGTCGTGCTCTCCGCCGAGGGCGGGGCGCTGGCCAAGCAGCTGCTCCCGTTCAAGCTCGGCCTCGGGGGCCGGGCCGGCCGTGGGGACCAGTGGTTCCCGTGGATCGGGATCGGCGACCACATCAGGGCCGTGCGGTTCCTGCTCGGGTCGGACCGGGCCGGCCCGATCGACCTGACGGCGCCGCACCCGGTGACCAACCGGGAGTTCGTCCGGACGCTCGGCGCGGTGCTGGGCCGGCCGACGCTCGTGCCCATCCCGACGCTGGCGACCCGCCTCCCCCTCGGCATCGGGCCGCTGGTCGACAACCTGCTCTTCGCCAGCCAACGGGTGCTGCCCGGCGTCCTCGCCGATGCCGGGTTCACCTTCGACCACGCCGAGCTGGAGCCCTGCCTCCGAGCGTTGCTCGATCGGTAGCCCCTACCGATGCGGGCCCGGCCCGGCGCGGGCCCACTGGGGCCGATGACGGCCCGCCCCGACCTCCAGGCCGCCCTGGCGACGCTGCCCCGGGACCACGTGCTGGTGCTCCGGGGTGCGCTCAGCGGCTTCGACGTGACCGACCTGGCCGCCCTGGTGACCGTCCCCGTCGAGGGCGTGGTGCCCCTGCTCCAGATCGCTGTGGCCAAGCTCGACCGGGCGCTCGGCGACCTGGCCCACCCCCCGGAGGGTCGGCCCGCCCCCGACGGCCACGACCCGCTCGGCCCGCGCCGCGGGCCGAGCGGGTCGTCGTAGCATCGGGCCGTGCCCGCGACCGGCGGACGGTGGCCGCTCGTCGGCCGGGACGAGGAGCTGGCCCTGCTCGACGCCGAGGCCCGCCGAGGACCGGTGGTCGTCGCCGGACCGGCCGGCGTCGGGAAGTCCCGTCTGGTGGCCGACTGGTGCCGCGACCTCGACGGGACGACGACCACGGTCACCGCCACCCGCTCCAGCCGCACCGTCCCCTTCGGGGCCGTCGCCCCGTGGGTGCCCCCGGACCTCTCGGCCGGGGCCGCACCGTCGGCCACCCTGCGCGCCGTCGCCCGGCACCTGGCCACCGCCGCCCGCACCGTCGTCGTCGACGACGCCCACCTCCTCGACGACGGCTCGGCCGCCGCCATCCTCGACCTGGCCCGCCACCACGACGTCCGCCTGGTCGTCACCGTCCGCTCCGGAGGACCGTGCCCCGACCCCGTCACGGCGCTCTGGGCCGACGGCATCGGGACCCGGCTCGACCTCCGTCCCCTGGCCGAGCCCGAGTGCGCCCACCTGCTGGAGCGGCGCCTCGGTGGTCGGGCCGACGCGGTGGCCCACCGCCGGCTCTGGAGCCTGTCGGGCGGCAACCCGATGCACCTGTGCGAGGCCGCCGAGGCCGCGCTCGACCAGGGTCGCCTGGTCGAGGCCGACGGCGAGTGGACCTGGACCGGCCCGCTCACCGGCACCCCGCGGCTGGTCGACCTGGTCGAGGCCCGCATCGGACGGACCACCGTCGAGGAGCGACGGGTGCTGGAGGTCGTGGCGCTCGGCGAGCCCATCCCCCTCGACGTGGTGCTGGACGTGGTGGCCGCCGAGCCGGTGACCGCGCTCGAGGCCGCCGGGCTGCTGTCGGTCGTGGACCGGGCCGGCACCGAGGTGGTCGGCCTCGGTCATCCGCTCTACGGCGAGGTCCTCCGGGCCACGACCGGCCGGCTGCGGGCCCGTGAGCACCGGCGCGCCCTGGCCGGGGCCGGGCTGCGCCACGGCCTGGAGCGGACCGACCCGCTCCGGATCGCCCTCTGGCTCGGCGACGGCAGCGCCGGCCCGGCCGGCACCGAGCTGCTCGTCGGGGCCTCCCACCGGGCGATGGTGCTCCAGGACTACGACCTGTCGCTCCGCCTGGCCGACGGCGCCGTCGAGGGCGGGGGCGGAGCACCGGCCCTCGTCGCCCGCTCCCGGACGTTGAGCCTCCAGGGTCGCCACGCCGAGGCCGCCGCCGCGCTCGACGAGGCCGCGGCGCTCGCCACCGGCCCGGGGGAGGTCGTCGACGTGGCCCAGCTCCGCGCCATCGCCTCGCTCTGGGCCCTCCGGTCCAGCGAGGGGGCCGTCGCGGTCGTCCACGACGCCCGCGCCCGCCTGTCGGCCGGCGAGGCGGCCCAGGTGACGGCGACGGCCGCCTGCACCGCCGTGGTCGCCCTGGACCTCGACCGGGGCCGGGCGTGGGCGACGGCGGCCCGGGCGCCGCTCGACCCCGGGACGACCGCCTGGGCCCTGGCCATGGCCAGCGATGCCCTGGCCGCGGCCTGGCAGGGCGACCCGGGCGTGCTCATCGACGTGCAGCCCGCCCTCACCCGCGCCGCGGGCCGGGCGCTCGCCACCGACGTGGTGCCGAGCGCCCTGGCCGCGGTCGCGTTCCAGCACGCCATGGTCCTGGCCGGACGGGCCGGGGAGGCGGCCGAGCGCCTGGGCCGGGCGCTCGACCGGGACCCGACCGAGGCGAGCGTCTACGTGGCGCTGCCGGCCCTGCTGGTCGCCCGGACCGCCCTGGCCGAGGGGCGGGTCGGGACCGCCGCCACCCGCGCCCGCCAGGCCCTCGACCTGATGGGCCGGGGCGGGTACGTCTTCGGCCGGCCGGTCGTCGCCGCCGCCACGCTCGCCACCGCGGCGGCGCAGGCCGGCGACCCGGCGATGGCCGAGGAGGCCCTGGACCGGGCCGAGAGCCGCCACGACCGGTGGGTGCCCGACGCCCGGGCGCACCTCGACCTGGCCCGGGCCTGGGCCACGGCGGCGCTCGGCCATCTGAGCGAGGCGGTCGCCGGCGCGACCGACGTCGCCGTCCGGTTGGCGACGGCCGGGGCCCACGGGCTGGCGGTGCCGGCCCTGCTCGACGTCGTCCGGATGGGTGGGGCCGCCGACGTGACGACCCGGCTGGAGGGCCGCCGCCACGACCATCCCTTCGCCGCGGCCACCGCCGACCTGGCGCAGGCCCTGGCCGACGCTGACGGCGCCGCGCTCGACGCCGCCTCGGCCCGCTGGGAGTCGCTCGGCGGACGGTTGGTGGCCGCCGAGGCCGCGGCCCAGGCGGCCCGGGCCCACGATCGGGCCGGCCTCCGCCAGCGCGAGGCCGCGGCCCGCCGGCGCGCCCACGACCTGCTCGCCGGCTGCGAGGGGGCCCGCACCCCGCTGCTCGCCGGGCTGGACAGCACCGACGTCGACACCCTGACGGCGCGGGAGCGTGAGGTGGTGCTGATGGCGGCGGCGGGTGCGACCAACCGGGGTATCGCCACCGAGCTGGGCCTGTCGCTCCGCACCGTCAACAGCCACCTCAACCACGCCTACGCCAAGCTCGGCACCAGCGACCGCCACGAGCTGGCCGACCTGCTCGACCCGGTGTCGGAGCGTCGACCTCGGTAGGGGGTGCCGATGGCGGCGGGCGGCCGTTCGGGTTCGATCGACGAGGTCGTCCCCACGACCCCGACCCGAGGAGCCCGACCATGCCATCCATCCGCATCCACCCCGCGGGGCGCGTCGCCGTCGCCGTCCTCCTGGCCTCGACCCTGGTCCTCGCCGCGTGCAGCGACGACGACGGCGAGGCCACCGACGCCACGACCACCACGACCGAGGTGTCCGACGGGACGCCGGCGGACGAGCCCGCCACCGATGGCGAGGTCGTCGAGGTCCACCTGGTCGACTACGCCTTCGAGGGCCTGCCCGAGTCGGTGGCCGCCGGCACCCGGCTCACCGTCGTGAACGACTCGGAGGCCGAGCTCCACGAGATGGTGGTCCTGCGCATCCCCGACGACGAGGAGCGCTCGGTCGAGGAGCTGGCGGCCCTCCCCGAGGAGGAGCTGGAGACGCTCTTCGCCAGCGAGCCGGCGGCCGTGCTGCTGGCCCCGCCGGGCGGCGAGCAGATCGACGCCCTCGGCGACGGGACCCTGTCCGAGCCCGGCCGCTACGCCGTGATCTGCGCCATCCCCACCGGCGCCGACCCCGACGAGTTCCTGAACGCCCCGCCCAGCGAGGACGGCCCGCCGGAGGTCGAGGGTGGCCCGCCCCACTTCACCCACGGCATGTACGCCGAGCTCGTGGTCGAGTAGCGCCGGAGCCCGTCGTCACCCCCGCGGGGGGAACGCAGCAGCCCGCGGCTCGGAGGCCGCGGGCTGCTCGCGTCCGGTCGGAGCCGGTCGGCTCGGGTCGCCCCGAGCGTCAGGTCACTTCGGCTGCATCCGGATCCCGCCGTCGATGCGGACGGTCTCGGCGTTGAGGTAGCTGTTGCTCAGCAGCTCGAGGGCGAGGGTAGCGAACTCCTCGGAGGTACCGAGCCGCTTGGGGAACAGCACGCCGGCCTTGAGCCGGTCCTTGAACTGCTCCGAGGCCTCGCCGCTGCCGTAGATCGGGGTGTCGATCAGGCCGGGGGCGATGCAGTTGACCCGGATGCCGACGGCGGAGAGGTCGCGAGCGATCGGGAGCGTCATGCCCACGACGCCACCCTTGGAGGCCGAGTAGGAGGCCTGGCCGATCTGGCCGTCGAAGGCGGCGACCGAGGCCACGTTGACCACGGCACCCCGCTCGTCGAACTCGTCGGCGGGCTCGTTCTGGCTCATGGCGGTGGCGGCGATGCGGATCATGTTGAACGAGCCGACGAGGTTGACCTCGATGACCTTCTTGAACACGTCGAGGTCGTGGGCCGAGCTGTACTCACCGTCGCGGCCGATGGTGCGGGTGGCCCAGCCGATGCCGGCTGCGTTGACGAGGGCCCGGAGGGGGCCGAGCTCCTTGGCCGCCTCGACCGCGGCGATGGCGTTGTCGGTGTCGGCCACGTTGCAGGTGACGAAGGTGCCCCCGATGTCGCCGGCGACGGCCTCGCCCTTCTCGGCGTTCATGTCGGCCACGACGACCTTGGCGCCCCGCGCCGCGAGCAGTCGAGCCGTGGCCTCGCCGAGGCCGCTGGCCCCACCGGTGACGATTGCGCTGATCCCGTTGATCTCCATGGGCTCGCACCTTATTGACCGGGCGGTCTAGTTCGGCAACCAGAGATCTCCGAGACACCACTTGCCACCACGGACAGTGGCGCGTAGGGTCTGCCTGTCACTCTCCGTGGGTGACGCCCGTTCGACCCGGGGGACCCGATGCACCACACACCGAGCCGACCGCAGCGCCGCCGGGGCCTGCGCCCGTCGCTCCTCGTCACCGTCGCCGCGCTCACCGTCGCCCTCCTCGCCGGTCTGGCCCCGAGCGCCCCCGCCGGCGCGGCCCCCCCGCCGGCCGCCCACCCCGGGCTGGTGAACCCCGACCCGATCGACGTCACCCCCCACATCCTCGACGGGCGCACCGAGGCGGTGCTCGACCTCGGCGACCGCGTGATCGTGGGCGGCACGTTCACCAAGGTGAAGCGGTACAGCCAGCCGGCGCAGTTCGCCCGCTCCTACCTGTTCGCCTACGACAAGGCGACCGGCGTGGTCGACACGACCTTCCTCCCGCAGCCCAACGGCCGCGTCAACGCCCTGCTCCTCGCGGCCGACGGCGGGGTGCTGGTCGGCGGTCAGTTCACCTCGATCGGCGGCCGGTCCATCCCCTACCTGGCCAAGCTCGACCCCCGCACCGGCGCCGCCTCGGCCACCTTCGCCCCCCGCCCCAACGGCATGGTCTACGACCTCCACCAGGCCAACGGGCTGGTGTACCTCGGCGGCTCCTTCGGCAAGGTCGGCACCGCGACCCGCACCAGCTTCGCCGCCGTCGACCCGACCACCGGTGCGGTCCGGGGCAACGACATCGCCTTCGCCTCGGCCCCGCGGGGCGTCACCCGCCTGATGCGCTTCGACATCAGCCCCGACGGCCGCAAGCTCGTCGGCATCGGCAACTTCACCCGGGTGGGGGGGCAGGTCCGGGAGAACGTGGCCGTCCTCGACCTGGCGGCCAACGGCACCGCCACCGTCTCGGGCTGGCGCACCGACCGGTACAAGGACCTCACCTGCGGCAACGCGTCGAGCTCGTGGACCACCCCCACCTACGACGTCGACATGAGCCCCGACGGGTCGTGGTTCGTCATCGTGACCACCGGCGGCCCCGGCGGCACCACCAAGCTGTGCGACACCGCCACCCGCTGGGAGACCGGCGTGACGTCGACCGCCAGCCCGACATGGGTCAACTGGACCGGCGGCGACAGCCTGACCTCGGTCGCCGTCACCGGCGCCGCCGTCTACGTCGCCGGCCACAACCGCTGGCTCGACAACCCGCAGGGCCGCGACACCAAGGGCCCCGGCGCCGTCGACCGCCAGGGCATCGGCGCCCTCTCGCCCACCACGGGCAAGGCCCTGTCGTGGAACCCCGGCCGCGAGCGCGGCCTGGTGGCACCCCGGATCGTCGCCACCGCCGAGGGCCTCTACGTCCTGAGCGACTCGTCGGGGTTCGGCGGGGAGTGGCACCCCCGCCTCACCTACCTCACCCTGACCGGCACGCTCCCGCCGCCCGGCCGGCCCGGCGCACCGGGCGTCCCGTCCGTCACCGCCGCCACCGCCACCTCGGCCACCCTCTCCTGGGCCGCGGCGACACCGGCCTCGACCGTCAGCGGCTACACCGTCACCGCCCGCGCCGGCTCCACCGTGGTCGCGACCAAGGACACCGGCACCGCCCTCACGACCACCCTCACCGGCCTCCCGGCGGCCCGCGCCCTCGCCTTCACGGTGACCGCGAAGGGCCCCGGCGGCACCTCGGCCGCCTCGGGCGGGGCCACGACCGTGCTGCCGTTCACCACCGTCGACGCCTTCACCACCCAGCAGTTCCGCGACCTCGTCGGCCGGGCCCCCACCGGGGCCGAGCTGGCCGACTGGCGGACGCGGGTCGGGGGCAGCTCCCTCGCCCCGGCGGCCGCGGTCGACGCCCTGATGGACAGCGCCGCGGTCGGCAAGGTCGCCTCCGTGGTGCGCCTCTACCGGGCCTACTACCGACGCCTCCCCGACGCCGGCGGCTTCCGCTACTGGCGGGACCAGGGTCGCAACGGCATGACGATCGACCGGATGTCCGAGTACTTCGCCAGCCTGGCCGAGTTCCGCACGCTGTACGGCAACCTCAACGACACGCAGTTCGTCGACCTGGTCTACCGCAACGTCCTCAACCGGGCCCCGGACGCCAGCGGCCGGTCGTACTGGGTCGGGGAGCTCCGGCGGCTCTCCCGGGGCCGGGTGATGACGCTCTTCTCGGAGTCGCCCGAGAACAAGACCGTGACCAAGCCGACGACCGACATCGTGCTGGTCACGCACCTCCTGCTCGACCGCGTCCCCACCACCGGCGAACGGGCCTGGACCGGCACCCGCGCCGCCCTCGTCGAGACCGTCCTGGCCAGCACCGCCTACGACGCCCGGGTCTGAGCCCGGGCGTCGGTCAGGAGGCGTCGACGAACGCGCCGTCGGCCGAGGTGAAGGACCCGCGGTAGCTTCCCGGCGTGCTCGTCGTCCGGCCCGTGACAGCTGACGACCGTCCGGTCATCTGGGCACTCAACGCCCTCCCGAACGTCGGTGCCACCCGGGACGACGACTGCCCACTCGACCTCCCGCCCGCCGCCGATCCGCCCACATCGTTCCCCGACCTGGCGACGGTCCCCGAGTCGTTCACAGACGCGGGCGGGGAGTTCCTGGTCGTCACCGATGGCCCCCACCTCGTCGGCATGGGCGGCCTGCGGCCGACCGGTGACGGACGGGCCGAGGTCCAGCGCGTCCGGGTCCACCCGGCCCGCCGCCGGCTCGGCGTCGGGACCCTGCTGATGCAGTCGCTCGAAGCAGCCGCCGCGGCCAGAGGCTTGCGGGAGCTGCACCTCGACACCGCGTCCAACCAGCCCGAGGCCGTCGCCTTCTACGGAGCACTCGGCTACGAGCGGACCGGCACCGAGACCCGGCCCGAGTGGTCCTGGACGCTCGTCTTCTTCCGCCGGGTGATCGCGGGCCGAGGAGCCGAGGCGGGCGGAGCTGGCCGACCGGCTCCAGGTCCCACCACCCTGGTGAGAGGAGACGACATGCGCACCATCGACGAACCGGGCTACGGCGTGGAGGTGACCGTGCCCCTGGCCATCGGGCCGGTCAAGGGCACGGTCCGGGAGATCTACGGTCCACCCGACGACCGCCGGGTCGTGGTCCTGGTGACCCCGGAGCTCAACCCCGACGTCGTCTTCGACACGACGACCTACCCGGTGCGGCTGGCCGAGGTGACCTGGGAGCGGGTCGCCGACTGAGGCACCGGCCCGCCGGGCTAGAAGCCGAGGCGGTCGAAGAGGTGGGGCTTGCGCTGCCAGTCCTTCTCGACCTTGACCACCAGCTCGAGGAAGGTGCCCTCCGGGAGCTGGCGGCGCACCCGGGTGCCGACCTCCTTGAGCACCGAGCCGCCCCGGCCGATGACGATCCCCTTCTGCGAGTCGCGCTCGACCAGGATCTCGACCCGCACGTGGTCGTCCTCCCACTCGGTGACCCGACAGGCGATCGAGTGCGG
>CAYQGF010000104.1:0-9763 GCA_964416885.1 uncultured Iamiaceae bacterium | reverse complement strand
CCAACCACCCCGCACACGACCGTGCCGCATCAGCCTCGAACGACCGCCGCCGATCGACCACCCCCGTCGCCGTCAGCACCGCCGCGTCGACCCGCGCCTTCAACGAGTGCAGAGCCAGCAGGTGCAGCCGGACCTCCTCGTCGACCATGCCCGCGACATCAGCCGCGACCAGCGCTGCCATGTCGTCGAGGGAGCCTTCCTTCATGGCGCTGACGTACCCCGAACACATGTTCGCCAAACGCGCCATGCGGCCGAAATGGGGCTACGACCGGGCCAGGACGGTGACTCGTCTCCCGTCGCCGTTGCACTCGACGACGGTCAGCCCCTGGTCCTCGACCAGACGAACGAGGGAGCCCGTGTCGTAGAAGCGGACGAGGCCGGGCACTCTCTCGTAGAACGCGGCGCGTAGCCGCCAGTACAGATGGTGGGGCCGAGCGCCTCCCCGCGCCGGGGCGACGATCAACAGGTGCCCGCCCGGCCGGAGGCAGCGCCTGATCTCGGCGATGAACGCTGCCGGCCTCGGGAGGTGTTGCAGGACGAGGATCGCAAGGGCACCTCCGAGCGACGCGTCGGCGAAGTGCAGGGGTGCGCTGACGTCGTGCACGTCGAACGTCGCGTCGAGGTCCTCCTGCACGGCTCGTGCCCGCGCGACCTCGACCATCCGAGGTGACCCGTCGATGCCGACGACCTCGTAGCCGCGTCCTGCCAGTGTGAGCGCGTGCGTACCGGGCCCGCAGCCCAGGTCGGCGATGGGCCCGGGCGGCATGACGACGTTCGCCAGCTCACCCGCGACCAGCTCGACCGCTTCGCGATGCTCCGGCTCGGCCTGTCGCCGCTGCAGGGCTGCGCTCTCGCGGTCGTACATGAAGCGAAAGAACCAGCGCGGAGCAGGCACCGCGCCGACCCTAACCCGCGTCAGTGAGGACCTTCTGTGCGGGGTGGGGGCCCGGGCAGCGGCGGGAGGCCGAGGTTCTCCCGGAGGGTGGGGTGCTCGTACTCGGGGCGGAGGACGCCGCGGTCCTGGAGCTCGGGAACGACCCGGTCGACGAACTCGTCGAGCCCGTGCGGGGTCAGGTGGGGCACGAGGATGAAGCCGTCGGCGGCGTCCTCCTGGACATGGCGGTCGATCTGCTCGGCGACGTGCTGCGGGGTGCCGACGAAGGTCTCCCGGGCCGAGGCTCGGATCACCAGCTCCCGGATCGACAGGCCTTCCTCCTCCGCGAGCGCCCTCCACTTCTGGGCCACCGCCACCGGGTCCTTCGTGTGGCGGACCCGGCCCCGGGTGATCGTGTCGGTGCCGACCACATCGGGGTCGAACGGCGGGAGCGGGCCGTCGGGGTCGTGGTCGGACAGGTCGACGCCCCACACCTGCTCCAGGAAGGCGATGGCGCCCTGCGGCGACACCTGGTCGAGGTGCGCCTGCCGGGCCCGCTCCCGGGCATCGGCCTCGCTGTCGCCCAGCACCGCCACCGCGGCCGGGATGATCAGCAGGTCCTCGGACCTCCGTCCGTAGCGGGCCAGCCGGCCCTTGACGTCGGCGTAGAACCGCTGACCGGCCCCGAAGGTCGAGTGACGGCTGAAGATCACCTCGGCATCGCGGGCGGCCAGCTCCCGGCCGCCGTCGGAGTCGCCGGCCTGGATCTGCACCGGGTACCGCTGCGGGCTGCGGGGCACCGTCGACCGGCCCCCGATGGTGAAGTGGTCGCCGGCGAAGGCGAACTCGCCGATCGCCCCGGGCCGGACGAACGGACCGCCGTCGGCCTCCGCCACCACCGCGTCATCGGCCCAGCCATCCCACACCGCCTTGGCGGCGGCGACCATCTCCCCGGCCCGTTCGTAGCGGAGGTCGGGGTCGAGGAAGCCGCCCCGGCGGAAGTTCTCGCCGGTGAAGGCATCGGGCGAGGTCACCGCGTTCCACGCGGCCCGGCCCCCGGAGAGGTGGTCGAGGGTGGCCATCTGGCGGGCCAGCTCGTAGGGCTCGTTGAAGGTGGTGTTGAGGGTGGCGGCCAGCCCGACGTGCTCGGTGACCGCGGCGAGGGCGGCCAACACGGTGAGCGAGTCGGGGCGGCCGACGACGTCGAGGTCGAAGATGTGGCCCCGGTGCTCGCGCAGCCGCAGCCCCTCGGCCAGGAAGAAGAAGTCGAACCGGCCCCGTTCCGCGGTGCGGGCCAGGTGGACGAAGGAGTCGAAGGCGACCTGGCTGCCCGAGTCGGGCCGGTTCCAGATCGTCGTGCTGTTGACCCCCGGGAAGTGGGCCGCCAGCCGGACCTGCTTCCGGGCGGTCACGACGCCCGCCCGGTGCCGTAGCGGTTCGCCGGCCGCCCCAGGCCGAGCCGCTCGCGCAGCGTGTGGCCGCCGTAGGCCTCGGGGCGCAGGCCCTGCGTCGCCAGGAGGGGCGCGACCTCGTCGGCGACCAGGTCGAGGTCGCGGGGCAACCGGGCGGGCCGCAGCCGGGCTCCGTCGACCCCGGCCCGGTGCCAGGCGACCAGCAGCTCGGCCAGCCGCTCCGGCGTGGTGGCGACCACGGCGGCGTCGGACCGCAGCGGCGCCCCGTCGGCGGCGTCGAGCCGAGCGAGGGCCGAGCGAGCCGCAGCCTCGCTGGGCTCCAGCAGCACCACCAGGTCGGCGTGGACCAGCAGCGGGCGACCGGTGCGCCCCACCCGGGCCTCGGCCGCCCGGACCGCCTCGACCTGACGGGGGACGTCGTCCACGTCGCTCGGCGTGACCAGGACGACGTCGGCGCCCCGGGCGGCCAGGTCGAAGGCGACCGGCACGTGGGCCAGGACCACGACGAGGGGTTGGCCCTGGGGCGACCGGGGCGTGATCGACGGCCCTCGGACGGAGAAGTGCTCGCCGACGAAGTCGATCGGGTGGAGCTTGTCGCGATCGACGAAGCGGCCGGTGAGCCGGTCGCGGACCTCGGCGTCGTCCTCCCAGCTGTCCCACAACCGACGGCCGACCTCGACGACGTCGGCGGCCTCGTCGAAGCGCCCGGCCGCCAGGTCGTCCCGGCCCCCGTCGAGCAGGGACCGGGGGTCGAGCTCGGCCCGGCGGCCGAACTGGGCCAGCTCGTCGTGCTGACGTGGGACCTGCACCCGCCAGCCGGCCCGGCCCCGGCTGACCCAGTCGAGCGATGCCACCCGGACCCCGACGTGGAAGGGCTCGGTGTGGGTCGTCGTGATCGTCGGGACCAGGCCGACATGGGCCGTGGCCGGGGCGAGCCGAGCCGCCAGGAGAGCCGCATCGAGCCGGCCCCGGACATGGTCGGTGCGGTCGTCGGCGACCAAGGGGTGGGCCGACTGGAGCGTGAAGGAGTCCTCGATCGTGAGGTAGTCGACCACTCCCCTCTCGGCACTGCGGGCCTGGTCGACCCAGTAGCGGGCGCCGAACAGCTCGAGCGGTCGGGCGCCCGGTTCCCGCCAGGCCGCGGGGTGCCACCCGGCGCCATCGAGCGCGATGGCGAGGTGGAAGCGCTCACTGCGCTCGCTCACGGGCGAGCGACCTGCCGGTGGACCTCGCGGGCGCGGACGTAGCTGGCGGCGTCGTGCACGGCCACGGGCGGACGGACCGGCTCCTCGCCGACCCGGGCACCGGTGGGGTCGTAGGCACCGAGCGACGACAGCGGCGGCGAGAACACGTGCACGCTGGTCGACGGTTCGCTCCCGACGGCGACGAAGTCGTGCGGCGTGCCCACCGGCAGGTCGACGGCCGAGCCCCGGGCGAGGGCCCGCCGCTTCCGACCCCGTCCGTCGAGGAGGGCCAGCGCACCGGACACCACGACGACGGCGCCGGACGACGACCCGTGGTCGTGGACGTCGACCAGGCCATCGTCGGCCCAGCTGACCACCCACGCCTCGTAGGACTCGGTGGCAAGGAGCCGTACGGCCCGGTGAGCCGAGCCATCGCCCAGGTGGTCACGCCACAGACCGGGCACCGAGGCCAAACCCACGGCGATGTCGAGCAGGAGGAGCGCGGGAAGGGGCTCCAGGGCGGGCGGCTCGTCGGGCCCTGGGCCCGAGGGGTCGCCGGCCCGCACCCCGCCTGGGGACGCGGGGTGCGGGCTCGGCGCCCGGACCGGGGTGCAGGCCGCACCGACGGGCTGGAGGACCCCCGACGACGTGCGGTATTCTGCAAATCCGATCGACATAATCATGTTTTAGCGCGGCCCGGTCCTCCCCACAACCCTTGGGGACGGGTCGGAGGCAGCACCGGCGTGGGAGCAGGGTCGGCCCACCCCTAAGTCGACTGCTCACATCGGGATTACCGAGATTGGTCTAGGCTCGGACGGGTGACGGCCCACCCGCTCGACAACGCCGTGTGGCACTCGCTCGTCGGCGCCCACGGCGGGTGGGCCGAGACCGTCGGCCGGGCTCGCCGCTACCGGTCCGACACCTCGGTCTTCGCCGCCCTCCCTGGCCGGCCCGGCCCCGACGACTGGACCGACCTGGCCCGGCTCATCGGGCCCGATGCCGACGCCGTGCTGTTCCGGGCCGCCATCGAACGCCCCCCGGGGTGGACCTGCACCTGGGAGCTGCCGGGCGTGCAACTGGTCGCCCCGCCCGGGCTGGGCCGGCTCGCCGACGACGTGGTGCAGCTGACGGTCGCCGACCGCGACGAGGCCACCGCCCTGGTCACCGCCACCCGGCCCGGGCCGTGGCGCCCCCGCACGATCGAGCTGGGCCGCTACGTCGGCATCCGACGGGGTGGCCGGCTGGTCGCCCTCGCCGGCGAACGGCTCCGGCCGGCCGGGCACGTCGAGCTCAGCGCCGTGTGCACCGACCCCGAGGCGCGGGGACAGGGCCTGGCCAGCCGGCTCGTCCTCCACCTGGTCGCCGGGATCGAGGCCGAGGGGGCGGTCCCGTTCATCCAGGCCGCGGCCGACAACCACGCCGCCGTCCGCCTGTACGAGGCGCTGGGCTTCCGCCTCCGCCGGGAGGTGTCCGTCGAGGTCGTGCGCCCGGACGCGGCCCGGTGACGGCCACCGCCACGGTCGCCATCGTGGGCGCCGGCCCCCGCGGCCTGATGGTGCTGGAACGGCTCCTGGCCCACGCCGCCGTCGACCCGATCGCGGCCCCGCTCCGCATCCTCCTGGTCGACCCCCACCCGCCGGGTGGCGGCCGGGTGTGGCGCCAGGACCAGAGCGCCCTGCTCCGGCTCAACTCCACGGCCGAGGACGTCACCGTCTTCCCCGATGCCTCGGTGGCGATGCCGGGCCCACTCCGCACCGGCCCGACCCTGGCCGAGTGGGCCGCCCTGGTGCCGCCGGGCGCGCTGTGCGACCCCGACCTGGAGGCCGAGGCGGCCGGGCTGGGGCCGATGGGCTTCGCCTCCCGCCGGCTGGCCAGCGCCTACTTCGGTTGGGCCCGCCAGGACCTGGTCGCGTCGCGGCCCACCCACGTCACCGTCGAGGTCATGCGGGACGAGGTGGTCGACCTCACCAGCGGGGACGACCGGGAGCACCTCCACCTCGCCACCGGCGACGAGCTGGTGGCCGACGCCGTGGTGCTGACCCTCGGCCACCTCGACGCCGAGCCCGACCCGGCTCGGGCCGAGGTGGCCGCCGCCTGTGCCGCCGCCGGGGTGACCTACGTGCCACCCGGCTACGCCGCCGACCTCGACCTCGACGGGCTGAAACCGGGTGAGGACGTCGTCGTGCGGGGGTTCGGGCTGGCCTTCGTCGACCTGATGGTGCTGGTGACCGAGGGCCGGGGCGGCCGCTTCGTGCCCGCCGCCGACGGCTCCGGCCTCGCCTACCTCCCATCGGGCGAGGAGCCGCGCCTCCACGTCGGCTCGCGACGGGGGACGCCGTACCACTGCAAGCCGGGCTACCGGTTGCGGGCCGGCCCGGCGCCGGGGCCCCGCTTCCTCACCCCGGAGGCGGTCGACGAGCTGCTGGCCCGGCCCGGGCCGCTCGAGTTCCGCCGCGACGTGTGGCCCCTCGTCGCCCGGGAGGTGGCCTGGCACCACTACCACGAGCTGGCCAACGGGCACCCCGAGCGGGTGAGGGTGCCGTGGGGCGAGCTCGACGCCCGCTTCGCGACGGTGCCGTGGCGGTCGCCCGAGCAGGTCGCCCTGGTGGAGGAGCTGGTGCCCGACCCGGCCGACCGCTTCGCCATCGACGACCTCGAACAACCGCTCGGTGACGTCCGCCTGCCCGACCGCTCCGCCCTGCGCGACCACCTGGTGCGGCGGGTGCGGACCGACGTCGACCGCCGCAACGGCGACGGCCACAGCGCCGACCTCGGTGCGTTCTTCGGCTTCCTCGCCGTCTTCCCGGCCCTCGGCCGCATCCTGGCGTCCCCGAAGCTCGACCCCCGGTCGCTGGTCGAGGAGTTCGAGGACTGGTGGTTCGGGCTGTTCAGCGCCTTCGCCAGCGGCCCGCCCCCCGAGCGGCTGGAGCAGTTCCTCGCCCTGGTGCGGGCCGGCGTCGTCGACGTGGTCGGCGCCGACATGGCAGTCGAGGTCGACCCCGCCGCCGGGGTCGTCAGGGCCCGCAGCACCACCCAGCCCGAGGTGGTCGAGGGCACCGCCCTGGTCGACGCCGTGCTGCCCGGCCCCACCGTCGCCCGCACCCGGAGCCCGCTGCTCGCCGCCCTGCGGGACCGGGGCGAGGTCCGCTCCGCCGTCCTCACCGCACCGGACGGCACCACCATCGACACCGGCCGCGTCGTCGTCGACCGCGACCTCCGGGTCCGGGACGAGGCCGGCGCCGCTCATCCGCGCCGCTTCGCCGTCGGCCCCCACACCACCGCCCGGGCCCCGGCCTTCGCCCGGGTCGGTACCGACGCCCCGACCCATCACCACGACGACGCCGTCGCCCGGGCGGTGCTGACCGCCGTCGCCCGCCTGACGCCCCGAGTCGTCAGGCGGGCGGAGTGAAGCCCAGGGCCAGGTGGGCGAGGAGACGGGCGCCCCACCCACTGCACCCGGGGACGTCGACCCCCCGGGCGCCGGCCGCCTGGGCCGGACCACACATGTCGACGTGCGCCCACGGCGTGTCGCCGACGAAGTGGGCGAGGAACAGCGCGGCGATGATGGCGTCGGGCTTGCCGATCGGGGCGCAGTTCATGAGGTCGGCCGTGAGCGAGTCGATGTCGCGGCGGTACGGCCGGTGCAGCGGGAGCTCCCACACCAGCTCGCCGCTGACGTCGGCCGCGGCCTGGACCTGGGCGACCATCGACCGGTCGTTGCCGAACAGGGCCGACATCTCGCTGCCCAAGGCCCGCATGGCCGAGCCGGTGAGGGTGGCGATGTCGACCACCGCGTCGTGGCCCTCCTCCCGGGCGAGGATCAGGGCGTCGGCCATCACGACCCGGCCCTCGGCGTCGGTGTCGAGCATCTCGACCGTGGTGCCGTCCCGATAGGTGATGACGTCGCCCAGGGCGGTGGCGGTGCCCGACGGCATGTTGTCGGTGCACATCAGGAACCCGGTGACCTGCGTCGTGCAACCCAGGTCGCGCAGGGCCGCCATCGACGCCAGGACCGCGGCCGCCCCCGACATGTCGTTCTTCATCTGGGCGTGGATGGGGTCGCTGGGCTTGATGCTGATGCCACCCGAGTCGTACATGATCCCCTTGCCCACCAGGGCGAGCGAGCCGGTGGGCTCCTCCGGCCGGTAGGTGAGGCGGACCATCCGGGCCTCCTCGGCGCTCCCGGCGTTGATCGCCAGCAGACCCGCCATCCGCAGCTCCCGGAGCTGGTCGGGCCCGAACACCTCGACCTCCAGCCCCCGCTCGGGGCCGAGGGTCCGGGCCAGGTCGGCGAACGTCGTCGCCGACAAGTGGTTGTGCGGCGTGTTGGCCAGGTCGCGGGCCAGGGCGGTCGCCCCGGCCAGGGCCTGGCCCCGGTCCACACCGGCCACCACCGGTTCGGTCGCCTCGTCGGTGACGATGGCCAACGAGGCGACGGGCACCCCCGGGGCCTCGGTCTTGAGGACCGGGTAGGTGTAGCGGGCCAGAAGGGCCCCCTCGACCACGGCCTCGGCGGCCCGGGCCGGGTCGGCGCCGAGGTCGGCACCGGTGAGGCGCACCGCCAGGGCGGCCAGCTTCCCGGCCGCCCGGGCCAGCGCCGCGCCGACCAGGCGCAGGTCGGGCTCCTCGTCCTCCGGCCCGGCCCCGACCACGATGGTGGTCGGCCCGCCGGCCCCCGGGACCACGAGGGCGTCGCCGACCGCGCCGCCGAAGCCGTGGACCTCGAGGGTCGCCCGGTCGAGCCCGGCCTCGGCCGGCACCGCACCGGTCGAGCGGACCAGCACGCCGACGGCGTCGACGCCGCCGGGGGGCGTCGTCGCGACGGTCACCTCCGGGCGGTGGGCGAGCGACGGGGTGACGCGGAAGGGATCAGGGGCAGCCATGGGGTCTCCGGGCGGAAAGGGGGACGAGGGTCAGCCGACGGCGACGCCGAGCAGGAGCACGCCGAGGGTGACGGCGGTGAGGATCCCGACCAACGGCGTGACGAACTTGAGGTAGACGTCGAAGCGCACCTTGGCCAGGCTCAGACCGGCCATCAGCAGGGCGTTGGTCGGCAGGACCAGCAGCATGATCCCGCCGATCGAGTTGTAGACGGTGACGATCAGGGCGCGGTCGACCCCGGCGAAGTCGCCGAGGGGGGCGAGGATCGGCATCACCAGGGCCATGCCGGCCGACCCCGACCCGACGAGGAAGGCGAGGGGCACGGTGATGACGGCCATCAGGATGACGAACACGACGCTCGACCGGCCGCCCACCAGGTCCTCCATCGACGACAGCACGGTGTCGATGGTCTTGGTGTTGGTCAGGATCACCGACACGCCGCGGGCCACCACGACCAGGAACGCCGGGCCGGTGAAGTCGACGACGCCCCGCATGAAGGCACTGGCGGTCTCCTTCTCGCCCAACCGGGCCACGATGCCGATCACGATGGCCATCACCCCGAACAGGGCGATCAGCTCCGGCAGCCACCAGCCCAGCTCCCACGAGAACGGCTCGGTGATCGTCTCGTGGGTGAGCTCGTCGGCGACGGTGTTGTTGAGGATGGCCCCCCACGGGATGATCGAGAAGATCATCAGCACGAAGGTGAAGGCGACGAGGCCGATCACCGTCTTGTGGGTGCCGGTCAGCGGGTCGAGGTCGTCGTGGGTGGCGTTCTCGGCCACGGCGCGGTCCTCGGCGGTCAACGGCGCCAGGGCCGAGGCCGGGTCGCCCTTGACCCGCTTGGCGTAGCGGAGCGTCCACCAGATGGTCGCCGCCATCACCAGCACCAGGAGGAGCACCCGCAGGGGGAGCCCGTCGCCCATCGAGATGCCGGCGGCGTCCGAGCCGGTGCCGATGCGGAACGGGTTGACGGTCGCGCCGATCGACCCGGCGAAGGGGGCGACGGTGACGACGGCGACCGTGGTCACCCGGTCGTAGCCCAGCCCGATGAACAGGGGGATCATCAGGGCGTAGAAGCCGAGGGTCTCGTCGCTCCACGACATCACCGAGCCGAGGACCCCGAACAGCACCGACAGCACGATGATCAGCACCGGCCCTCGGGTGCTGAAGCGGTGGGCCAGGTGGGCGATCCCGAGGTCGAGGGCACCGGTCTTGAACACGACGGTCATGAACCCGCCGATGGCCAGGATGAACAGGAACACGTGGGCCGAGCCGAACAGCACGCCGGCGTTGAACGGCCCGACGTGGCCCGTCTCCAGGTCCTGGACGCCGAAGAGGCCGTTGGCCGGCGCCTGCACCAGGTCGCTGACGCTCTCGGTGAAGCTCAGCGGCGACGGCACCTCCTCGAACGA
>CAYQGF010000103.1:0-9877 GCA_964416885.1 uncultured Iamiaceae bacterium | reverse complement strand
CTGCTGGCTGTGGGTCTCGGCGGGCAACTCTGCGCTCCTGGGTCGACGGACGGCCGGGGCACCTTAGTCGGTCCCCAACTTTGTGCGCTTGTGAACGACCGTGGGTGGGCGGACGACCGCACTCGACGGCCGCGACCGGGCCGCGACGGGGCCCCGTCCGGGCCCGACGATGACGTTGTGCCCTGGTCACGGCGCCGCCCAGCCCGCACACTGACGATGGACCGCACGAGGAGGCAGAGATGACCACCACCGGCCCCACCCGTCAGCCACTCGACATCGTCGTCGGCGTCGACGGGTCCGGCCCGTCCCGCCGGGCCCTGGCCTGGGCGGCGACCGAGGCGGCCCGCACCGGCGATCGGCTCGTGCCCGTCCTGTGCTGGACGGCGATCGACCGGGTGGGCGGCGACGACGCCTTTCGCACCGGGTTCACCGCCGAGGACGCGACCAACGTCCTCCACAGCGTCGTGGCCGAGGTGCTCGGCTCCGAGCCCGGCGTGGTGGTGCGCCCCGAGGTCGTCACCGAGGCCCCCGCCAAGGGCCTGGTCGCCCGGTCGACCGGGGCCGCAGCCCTGGTCGTCGGCGAGCGGGGCCGGGGCGGGTTCCCGGGCCTGACCCTGGGCTCGGTGAGCCACGCCGTGGCCACCCACGCCACCGCGCCGACGGTCGTGTGCCGGGGCGAGCCCTCGGCCCACGGTCGGGTCGTGGTCGGCGTCGACGGGTCCGAAGGGTCCGACGCCGCCCTGCGCTGGGCCGCGGCCCACGCCGCGAGGCGGGGCGCCGGCCTCGAGGTGGTCCGGGCCTGGACCTCCCCGCTGATCGGGCTGCCCGACGGCATGATGTTCGACATCGACCTGGTGAAGGCGGCCGAGGACACCGGGCAGGCCGAGCTCGACGCCCAGGTCACCCGGGTGTTGGGCGAGGTCGGCGACGACGTCACCACCCTCCTCACCGAGGGGCCGGCCAGCGTCGCGCTGGTCGAGCGGGCCGCGGCCGCCGACCTGGTCGTCGTCGGCCCCCGGGGCCGAGGACCGCTGACCTCACGGCTGCTCGGCTCGGTCACCTACAAGCTGCTCCACCACAGCCCCTGCCCCGTCGCCGTGGTCCCGCCCCGCCCCCAGCAGTAGCCCGCCGGGCCGGTCAGGTCGGGGCGAAGGTGGTGGTGAGCTGGCCGACCAGGCCGCTGGTGACCGACTCGGCCGCGACCCGACAGGCGTTCACGATGGCGGTGGCGCCCGAGCTGCCGTGGCTGATGATGCAGACGCCGTCGACACCGAGGAGCATCGCCCCGCCGGTGGCGTCGGGGTCGAGCTGGCCGTAGAGCGGCAGCAGCGCCGGCATCAGCGTCTCGCCGGCGGCACGCGTCGCCTCGTCGGTGTCGAAGGCCCCGAGGATGGCGCCGATCAGGGACCTCATGGCGCCCTCGAGGGTCTTGAGGGCGACGTTGCCGGTGAAGCCGTCGCACACCACGACGTCGACGCCGGGGACCATGAGGTCGCGGCCCTCGACGTTGCCGGCGAAGGTGGCACCGCAGGGGCCGGTCCAGGCGTCGTCGGCCAACAGGGGGTACGTGTCCTTGCGGAGGTGGTCGCCCTTGCCCGGCTCCTCGCCGATCGACAGCAGCCCGACCCGGGGCGTCTCGATGCCGAAGCGGTCGCGGGCGAACACCGCCCCCATCTGGGCGAACTGGACCAGCCACTCGGCCTGGGCGTCGGCGTTGGCCCCGGCGTCGAGGAGGACGAGGGGAACGTCGTGGCCGGGCCGGGGGATCGGGGTGGCGATGGCCGGGCGGGACACGCCCTTGATGCGGCCCATGCGGAGCAGGGCGGCACCCCACGTGGCCCCGGTGTTGCCGGCGCTGACCATGGCGGAGGCCCGCCCGTCCCGCACGGCCTCGGCGGCCCGGACGAGCGAGGAGTCCTTCTTCCGACGCACGCCCTTGCCCGGGTCGTCGTCCATCTCGATGACCTCGGAGGCCGGGAAGACCTCCAACGACGTCTCGCCGATGCGCTCGGGGTCGCCGACGAGCACGACCGGCAGGCCCAGCTCGGCCGCGGCCCGCTCCGCCCCCGCGACGATCTCGGCGGGAGCCTTGTCCCCGCCCATGGCGTCGACGGCGATCGGCAGGTCCAACGTCATGCGGTCGCTCCGTTCACTCGCTCAGGTCCGACGGGCCCGGCGGCAGCCCCGAGAGCTGCTCCTCAGTCGACCTCGATGGCCTGACGGTCCTTGTAGAACCCGCAGTTGCCGCACACCCGGTGGGGGAGCTTCACGGCACCACAGCGGGAGCAGGTGCTCCGGGGCGGAGCGTCGAGGCGCCAGGCGCTGGCCCGGCGGCTGCGGCTCTTGGCCTTGGAGGTCTTCTTCTTGGGGACGGCCATCGCAGACGTTCCTGGTTGTGCTAGTTGGGTCGCCTCGCCTGACGGCTCGGCTCGATCAGCTCGTTGAGGGCCCGGGGGTGCCCAGGCACAAGGGGGACAGCGTAGCGGCGAGCCCGGCGGCCGGGCGAAGCCGGGTCAGTCGAACTTGAGCTGGTCGAGCGCCGACCAGCGGGGGTCGCCGGCCGGGGCGGGCGCGGCATCGTCGGCGTCGGCATCGGCATCGGCGTCCACGGGCGCCGGGTCGTCCTCGACCCGGGCGGGGAACCGGTCGGGGTCCGGGCCGACGCAGTCCGCCGAGCACAACGGCACCAGGGGCAGGCTCAGGAGCACGGCGTCGTGCACCACCGGCCCGAGGTCGATGCTGTCGCCCTCGAACGGCCAGGTCTCGCCCTCGACCACATCGGGCGAGAACACCTCGCGCAGGTCGGCGGTGACGGTGCCCTCCACGTCCTCGAGGCAGCGACGGCACTCGCCCTCCCAGGGCGCGACGACCGTGCCGGTGAGCACGACCTCGAGCCCGGTGGCCTCCAGCTCGCCCTCGACGACCACCTCTCCATCGGGGGGCACCGTGGCCGCGGAGGTGGCGATCGGGCCCAGCTCGTCGGCCCGGAAGGTGCGGGTGAGGTGACGCTGGAGGCCGGGGCGCCGGCGGACGTCGGCGACGTGCTCCAGCGTCCGCCCCCGCCTCACCCCTCGTCCTGGTCGAAGAACGCGCCGCCGTCGTCGGCCGGCAGGCCCGTGGCCCCCACCGGCTCGGCGGCGAACGGCTTGCCGAAGCCACCCGCCGGGACCTCGTCGGGCACGATCGGCACCGGCCCGCTGGCCTCGTCGACGGGCCGGTCCCGAGCCTCGGAGGACGGGGCCGCCGGGGCGACCGCGTTCAGCTTCTCCCGCCCGGCCTGGACCATCTTCATGGTGCGGTTGAGGACGATCTCGAACTGCGCCAGCCGCTGGTCGCAGAAGTCCTCGCACTCGTGGCGGAGGCGGCGGGCCTCGTCCTGGGCGTCCTCGACGATGCGCTTGGCCCGGACCTCGGCCGCCTTGACCACCTCGGTGCGCTGGACCATGGCCTCGGCCTTGGCCGCGGCCTGGTCGAGGATCTCGTCGCCCTCGCCCTGCACCCGCTGGAGGAACTCCTCCCGCTCCTTGAGGAGCCAGCGGGCCTGGCGCAGCTCGTCGGGCAGCCGGTCGATGGCCTCGCCCAGCAGGTCGAGGACCTCGTCCCGGTTGATCATCACCGACGACGACAGCGGCATCGACTTGGCCGAGGCGATCAGGTCGGCGGCCCGGCGCAGGAGCGCGTCCGCCTCCGGCCCGGCCAGCGGGTCGCGGGACCGACGGGGGCTGACCGGGGTGTGCTGGCCACTCGCCTCGCCGGCGGTGGGCAGGTCGTCGTGGAAGGTCATCAGCCGAACCTCTCTTGGAGTCGCTGGGCCACGGGCTCGGGCACCATCGACGTGACGTCACCCCCGAAGCGGGCGATCTCCCGGATGAGCTTCGACGCCACGAACGAGTGCTCGGTGGCCGAGGGGACGAACACCGTGTGGACCCCGGAGATGGCGAGGTTCATGTGGGCCTGGTGCATCTCGGACTCGAAGTCGGACACGGCCCGGAGGCCCTTGATGATGAAGTCGGCCCCGACCTCCTGCGCCACCTCGACCACCAGCTTGGAGAAGCCGACGACCCGGACGTTGGGCAGGTGGGCGGTCGACTCCTCGATCATCTTCTGCCGCTCGTCGACCTCGAACATGGGCTCGCCCTTCTGCGGGTTCCGCAGGGCGGCGACCACCACCTCGTCCCAGAGACCGGCCGCGACCTCGATGATCTCGACGTGGCCGTTGTGGACCGGGTCGAACGAACCGGGGTACAGCACCGTCGTCATCGGCAGCACCGGGTCATCGGGGACTCACCATTTGCACCACCGTACCGCCGTAGGCCTTCTCCCTCGCGACCACCCACCCCGGGTCGTCCTCGGCCACGACGGCCCGGTCGGACTCGACGACGACCACGCCGTCGGGGGCCAGCCGGTCGGCCACCAGGGCGAGGAGGCGGGGCCAGTCGGCCTCGGCGTGCGGCGGGTCGAGGAGCACCAGGTCGAAGCGCTCGGCCGTGGCCGCCAGGTGCTGGTGGAGGTCGCCCCCGACGACCCGCGCCCGGTCGTCGAGCCCGGTGGCCGCCAGGTTGGCCTCGACCACGACCCGGGCGGCCCGGTCCCGTTCGACGAAGGTGCCGCGCGCCGCTCCCCGCGACAGCGCCTCGATGCCGAGCGCGCCGCTGCCGGCGAAGCCGTCGAGCACCACGGCGTCGACCACCGCCCCCAGGCTGCCGAGGGCGTTGAAGGTCGCCTCCCGCACCCGGTCGGTGGTGGGCCGGGTGCCGGTGCCCGGCGGGGCGGTCAGCCTTCGGCCCCGGGCGGTCCCGGCCACGACGCGCATGGGCCCGATCATGCCCCGGCCGCCGTAGGGTCGCGGTGCGTGAGCGACATCGACATCCCCGAGGGCGTCACGATCGTCCGGATCGACCGGCCCGAGCGCCGCAACGCGATCGACAGCGCCACGGCCGCACGCCTCCACGACGAGCTGATCGCCTTCGACGAGGACCCCGACCAGCGCGTCGCCGTCCTCACCGGCGACGAACGGGCCTTCTGCGCCGGCGCCGACCTGAAGGACCTCCCCCGTCTGCGGCCGTCGGGGCCGCTCGGCCCGACGCGGCTCCAGCTGTCCAAGCCGGTCATCGCCGCCGTCGAGGGCTGGTGCGTCGCCGGGGGCATCGAGCTGGCGGCGTGGTGCGACCTGCGGGTCGCCGGCGAGTCCGCCGTCTTCGGCTGCCTGGAGCGGCGCTGGGGGGTGCCGCTGATCGACGGCGGCACCGTCCGCCTCCCGCACATCGTCGGGCTGGGCCGGGCCCTCGACTGGATCCTCACCGGTCGGGAGGTGCCCGCGGTCGAGGCCGAGCGGGCCGGCTTCGTCACCCGCCTCGTCCCCGACGGCACCGCCCTGGCCGCAGCCGTCGAGCTGGCCGCCTCGATCGCGGCGGCCCCCTGGACCTGCGTCACCCACGACCGGGCCTCGGTGTACGAGGGCCTGGGCCTGGGGCTGGAGGAGGCGCTGGCCAACGAGGACCGCCACGGCCAGGCGGTGATCTTCGCCGACGGCTTCGGTGACGGCGTGGCCCGCTTCGGCGAGAACCAGAAGGCG
Organism: uncultured Iamiaceae bacterium; assembly: GCA_964416885.1. Lineage (GTDB taxonomy): Bacteria > Actinomycetota > Acidimicrobiia > Acidimicrobiales > Iamiaceae > Iamia. Next base: position 4,302 of record CAYQGF010000103.1, on the reverse strand, counting down.
CGGACCGCCTCGGGCGAACGGACGAGCCGATCGTGACCGACGACATCCCCCTGGTCCCCGAGGTGATCGACTGCATCGACTGCGGGGGCCGGGCCCACCGGATCACCTTCCCGCCCGAGGAACGGGACTGGGAGCCGGGCGAGGTCGTGGCCTACCGCTGCGAGGACTGCCTCGACCGTTGGGACCTGGTCGTCCCCGGCGCCGAGGACGACCTCGACGACAGCGGCTGGTAGCCGCGCCGCCGTAGCCTGCGCCCATGGCTCTCGACCCCGACCTCAAGGCCTTCGCCCAGGCCAAGAACTTCGGCACCCTCACCACCCTGATGCCCGACGGGCAGCCCCAGACCCAGGTGATGTGGGTGGGGGCCGACGACGACCACCTCCTGATCAACACCGAGGTCCACCGGGCCAAGTACAAGAACGTGGCGCGAGACCCGCGCGTCACCGTGACGGTGTGGGACAACGAGGACCCGTACCGGTACGTCGAGGCCCGGGGCCGGGTCGTCGGCGAGGTGCGCGGCGCCCCGGCCCGGGCCAACATCGACGAGCTGTCCCGGAAGTACGGCGGCTCCGACTACCCGGCCGACGCCATCCAGACCGAGCGGGTCATCCTCGAGGTCGAGGTCGACAAGCTCCACAAGAACAACATCTGACCGACGCCCGCCCGGGTCGACGGCAGGGTGTGCCGTCGGCCAGGGTTGGGGGGCGGCCGGACGACAGGCGGGAGGTTCCATGGAGAGGGCCAGCGACCACCACCCCTTCCTCGACCACGAGGTCGTGCGGCGGCTCGTCGACGACGGGATGGTGCTGTTCCTCGCCATCGACGGGACGGGGCAGGTCGAGTGGGTGGGCGAATCGGTCCGCTCCATCCTGGGCCGCGCCCCGGAGGACCTGACGGGCACCAGCGCCCTCGACCTGGTCCACCCCCACGACGTGCGGTTCGTGCTCGAGACCCTGGCCGAGGACGCCCGGGGGGCCGAGGGGCGGATCCTCGCCGTCATCCGCCTGCGCCGGGTCGACGGGTCGTGGGCCACGCTGGAGTTCGGCGGGCTCGACCTCCGGGAGGCCGACGGCACCGGGACGTTCCTCGTATGGGGCCGCTCCTACGAGTCGTCCGGTCGCCTGCTGGCCTTCCTCGGCACCCTGCTCGAGAGCAGCGACCTGGGCCGGCTGCTCGACGAGGTCGTGCGCTGGAGCGACACCATCTCGCCGGGCGGGCACACCGCGCTGGTCGTCCAGGGCCCGCACGGCCACCGGGTGGCCGCCGCGGCCGACGCCCTGCCACCGGCGTTGGGCAGCGCCCTCACCGTCGGCTTCGACGGCTACGGCCCGCTCGAGGTGCCGGCGGCGGGCACGACGGTCGAGGTCTCGGTCGACGACCTGGAGCCCACCCTGGCGGCGGCGGCCCGGGCCGCGGGGATGCACGCCGTCTGGCTGGTGCCGGTCGACGAGGGCGACGGCGGCCCGCCCCAGGGCGTGGTGGCCGTGTGGCGGTCACGGCCCGGGCCGATGCGAGCGAGCCACACCCGCCACTACGCCGAGGTGGCCAAGCTGGCCCGGCTGGCGCTGGCCTGGAGCACGACCCGGGCCGAGCTCCAGGCCGCGGCCAGCACCGACCCGCTCACCGGGGTGGCCAACCGGGCCCAGTTGGCGGCGGCCATCGCCGGGCCCCGCACCGGTCCGGCGGCCCTGCTCTTCTGCGACCTCGACGACTTCAAGGCGGTCAACGACCAGCACGGCCACGTCGCCGGTGATCGGGTGCTCCTGGCCGTCGCGGCCCGGATGGCCGGCACGGCCCGGCCCGGCGACCTGCTGGTCCGCCTCGGCGGCGACGAGTTCGCGGTGTGGTGCCCCGGCATCCGGGGCGTCGCCGAGGGCGAGGCCCTGGCCCAGCAGATGGTCACGGTGCTCGACGAACCGGTGCTCGTCGAGGGCACCGCGATCCGGGTCGGGTGCAGCGTCGGCCTGGCGATCGTCGACGGCCCCACCGACCGGCCGCCCACGCTCGATCAGGTCCTGGGCCGCGCCGACCGCGCCCTCTACCGGGCCAAGCGCTCCGGCAAGCACCGCTGGGCCGCCGAGGGCTAGTCGGGCAGGGGGCAGTCGGCCTCGGTGGCGGTGCGGTCGGGCAACCGGTACAGGACCTCGCCGTCGATGGTGGCGACCTCCTCCAGCGGCGCCGCCCGGTCGGGGTCGCGCAGGGCGGCCCACGGGCTGAGGGCGGCCCGCTCGGTGACGACGACGTAGCGGATGTCGTAGGCGGCCAGGCAGTCGAGGGCGTGCGGGTCGTCGGGCAGGCCGGTCATCACGTCGGCCAGGTGGAAGGCCGACGGCGGGTAGTAGCCGGCGAAGCCGTTGACGATGGGGCGGTCGTGGGCCGTCGAGCGGATCACGATCTCCTCCTGGACGTCGAAGTCGCCGAGCCCATCGAAGGCGATCGGGAGGTACAGGACCCCACCCGGCGGCTGCTCGGCGATCACCCGGTCGATCGGGTGGGCCCGGGCCTCGGTGACGTCACGGGGGTTCGCCAGGCCCTCGACGACCACGCCGGCGAGCGGGAGCAGGGCCACGAGCGCCCCCGCCACCCACGGCGGGGTGCGGAGCCGGCCCGCGGCCCGCTCGACCCGCGCCCGGTCGTCCCAGCGGTCGAGCACGGCGCCGACGGCCAGGGCGGCGAGCACCGCGGCGCCGAGCAGCACCATCAGCACGAAGCGGCCCGACGCCCGGATGGCGGAGAACCCGGGGACGAAGCGGAAGGCCAGGGCGTAGGGCGTCCAGGCCCGCCATGCCCCCTCGCCGGGGCCGAGCGCCCCGAGGGCACCGACGACGGTGACGGCGAGGCCGAGGAGCGGCACCGCACCACCGTGGCGTCGGCTCCACGACCGGACCGCCAGCAGGGCGACGAGCACCAGCGCGACCACCGTGACGCCGGGGAAGGCGTGGAAGCCGTCGAGCCCGAACAGCGGCCGGCCGAGCGTCCCGCCCCAGAGCATGTTGCCGTCCTCGACGATGTGCGGCGCGGCCCGGAGGAAGGCGATCTGGTCGAGGGTGAAGCGGAAGTCGGGGTAGCGGCTGCGGGTCTGGAGGTACGGCACGTAGCTGGGGACGAAGACCGCGGCCCCGGCGCCGACGGCCACCACGACGGCGGTCGTCCGGCTCCGCAGGTCGGGACGCCGCACCAGCACCACCACGGCGGCGACGACCAGGACGAAGACGGCGTAGAAGAACGACACCAGGCCCTGCCAGGCGACGATGACGCCGAGCAGCACGAGCAGCGTGCGGTCGCGGGGCAGCATCTCCCACGGCGCGGTCGGGCTCGACCCCTCGGCAGCCCGGTCGGCGACCACCCACACCAGGGCGACCACCAGCGCCAGCCCCGGTCGCCAGACCAGGTTGATGTGCATGGTCGCCAGCCACGGCACCGGCCCGAAGGCGTACACGGCGGCCGCGACCACGCCACCGGCCCGCCGGCGGGTCAGGACCAGCCCGAGCACGTAGCCGGCCACCGCGTCGAGCACGACACCGAGGACGATCCCCGTGTTGAACACGGCGGCGGGGCTCAGGCCGAGCCAGCGGAGCGGCAGCAGGGCGACGGCGAGCCCGATCAGGTGGTCGGAGAAGGTCAGCGACGCCGGCGCCGGGGTGAACGTGTTGGCGTCGAACAGCGGGTGCTGACCCATCGCCGCGCCCTGCACCCAGTGGATCACCCACGCCTGGAAGCGGTTGTCGAGACGGGTCGGCACCGCGGTCGACCACTGGTCGAGGACGCCGCGCAGGTTGAACAGGCTCCACGCCACCGCCACCGCGACCAGGCCGAGGATCGGGCCGGCGTGCCGGCGGATGGTGCGGACCGGGCTCATCCCTTGAGCAGGAAGTCCTGCTCCTCCTCGCCCAGGAACAACGCCACCTCGTCGCGCAGCAGCGGCTGGTCGGCCAGCTCCGGGTCGGCGTCGACGAGGGCGATGGCGACCTGGCGGGCCTTGGCCACCCACTCCCGGTCCCGCCGCAGCGACGCCAGCTTGAGGTCGCTCCGGCCCTTCTGCCGCCCGCCCATCAGCGTGCCCTCGCCCCGGAGGTCGAGGTCGACCTCGGCCAGCTCGAAGCCGTCGGTGGTGCGGACCAGCGCCTCCAGCCGCGCCCGGCCCTCGTCGGTCAGCCCGGAGCCGACCAGGTAGCAGGTGCTGGCGTGGGCGCCGCGGCCGACCCGGCCCCGGAGCTGGTGGAGCTGGGCGATGCCGAAGCGGTCGGCGTCGAGGACGACCATCACGGTGGCGTTGGGGACGTCGACGCCGACCTCGATGAC
>CAYQGF010000102.1:0-10103 GCA_964416885.1 uncultured Iamiaceae bacterium | reverse complement strand
CGACGACCCCGACGAGGACGACCAGGACTCCGTCGACATCACCGTCGACCCCCTGGCCGACCTGACCCTCACCAAGGAGCTGACCGGCACGCCCACCTACCTGGGCGACGAGGCGACGTTCACCATCACGGTGCGCAACGCCGGCCCGTCCGACGCCACCGGCGTCGAGGTCACCGACCGTCTGCCCACGGGGCTCACCCACGTGAGCGACGACGGCGCCGGCACCTACGACCCGGCGACGGGCATCTGGGCCGTCGGCACGGTCAGCGCCTCCGGCTCCCGCACCCTGGCGATCACCGTCCGGGTCGACACCCTGACGGCGGAGAACTTCGCCGAGGTCACCGCGGCCAACGAGGACGACCCGACCTCCGAGCCCGGGGAGAACCCCCTCGGCCCCGACTCGCCGCCCGACCAGGATGACGAGGACGTCGCCGAGGTCACCGTGGCCCCCGTGGCCGACCTGCGCCTGGCCAAGACGGCCACCGCCGGACCGGTCCTCCAGGGCGACGAGGCGACCTTCACCCTCACCCTGACCAACGACGGGCCCTCCGACGCCACCGGCGTCTCGGTGCTCGACGAGCTGCCCGCCGGCGTCACCTTCGTGTCGGCCGACCCGAGCGTCGGGACCTACGACGCCGCCACCGGGGTCTGGACGGTCGGCGACCTGGCCGACGGGGCCACCGCCACGCTCGCCATCGTCGTCACCGTCGACGTCGCCGGTGACGTGGTCAACACCGCCTCGGTGCTGACCTCCGACCAGCACGACCCGGACTCGACCCCCGGCGGGGGCGACCCGGGTGAGGACGACACCGACGGTGCCACCCTCAGCAGCGACCCGGTGATCGACCTGTCGCTCACCAAGGACGTCACCGCCGACCAGGTCCACATGGGCGACCAGGTCGACTTCACCCTGGTGCTGGCCAACGACGGCCCGTCCGACGCCACCGGCGTCGAGGTCACCGACCGGCTCCCCGCCGGCCTGACCTTCGTCTCGGCCAGCCCCAGCGTCGGCACCTACGACGACGCCACCGGCGTCTGGACCGTCGGCGACCTGGCCGACGGCGCCTCCGAGGCCCTCACCCTGGTGGTCCGGGTCGACGCCCTCACCGCGACCAACGTCGCCGAGGTGACCGGGGTCGACCAGGACGACCCGGACTCCACGCCGGGCAACGACGACCCCGACGAGGACGATCGGGACACCGCCGAGGTCGAGGTCGACCCACTGGCCGACCTGTCGCTCGACAAGGAGCTGACCGACGCCCCCACCTACCTCGGTGAGGAGGCCACGTTCACGATCACCGTGCACAACGCCGGTCCGTCCGACGCCACCGGCGTCGAGGTCACCGACGAGCTGCCCACCGGGCTCACCTACGTGAGCGACGACGGCGCCGGCGCCTACGACCCGGCGACGGGCGTCTGGACCGTCGGCACCGTCAGCGCCTCCGGCTCCCGCAGCCTGGCGATCACCGTCCGGGTCGACGCCCTCTCGGCCGAGAACGGCGCCGAGGTGACGGCGGCGAACGAGGACGACCCCGACTCCACGCCGGGCAACCACGACCCCGACGAGGACGACCAGGACACCGCCGAGGTCACCGTAGCCCCCGTGGCCGACCTGCGCCTGGCCAAGACGGCCACCCCCGGGCCGGTGCTCCAGGGCGACGAGGCGACCTTCACCCTCACGCTGACCAACGACGGGCCCTCCGACGCCACCGGCGTCTCGGTGCTCGACGAGCTGCCCGCCGGCGTCACCTTCGTGTCGGCCGACCCGAGCGTCGGGACCTACGACGCCGCCACCGGGGTCTGGACGGTCGGCGACCTGGCCGACGGGGCCACCGCCACGCTCGCCATCGTCGTCACCGTCGACGTCGCCGGTGACGTGGTCAACACCGCCTCGGTGCTGACCTCCGACCAGCACGACCCGGACTCGACCCCCGGCGGGGGCGACCCGGGTGAGGACGACACCGACGGTGCCACCCTCAGCAGCGACCCGGTGATCGACCTGTCGCTCACCAAGGACGTCACCGCCGACCAGGTCCACATGGGCGACCAGGTCGACTTCACCCTGGTGCTGGCCAACGACGGCCCGTCCGACGCCACCGGCGTCGAGGTCACCGACCGGCTCCCCGCCGGCCTGACCTACGTCTCGGCCGCCGCCACCCGCGGCACCTACGACCCGGCGACGGGCGTGTGGACCGTCGGGGGCTTGGCCGAGGGAGCGACCGCGACCCTGACGATCACCGTGACCGTCACCGGGACCGGCCCGATCACCAACCTGGCCGAGGTCTCCGCCGCCGACCAGCACGACACCGACTCGCAGCCGGTCGAGAACCCGCTCGGCCCGAGCTCGCCGCCCGACCAGGACGACGAGGACGCGGCCACCCTCACCGGCGTCGCCGTCGACCTGTCGGTCGACAAGACCGTCGACGCCACCACCGTGGGCGTCGGTGACCAGGTGACCTACACGGTCGCCGTCACCAACGACGGCCCGTCGCCGGCCACCGGTGTCACGGTCCACGACGAGCTGCCCGGCGGAGTCGCCTACGTCGGCTCGACGCCGAGCCGGGGCTCCTACGACGTCGCCACCGGCATCTGGACCATCGGCTCCCTCGCCGTCGGCGAGACGGTCGAGCTCCGGGTCACCGTCGTCGTGACCGAGGCGGGCGCCATCGCCAACACCGCCGAGGTCGCCACCGTCGACCAGCCCGACATCGACTCGACGCCGGGCAACGGCGACCCCGACGAGGACGACCAGGACACGGCCACCGTCACCGGTGAGCAGGTGGACCTGTCGCTCCGCAAGGAGGCCTCGTCGGCCGTCGCCACCCTCGGCGGCCAGGTCACCTACACGCTCACGGTCCGCAACGACGGCCCGTCGGCCGCCACCGGCGTGGTGGTCACCGATCGCCTGCCCGACGGGCTGGCGTGGGTGAGCGACACGGGTCGCGGCACCTACGACGCCGCCACCGGCCAGTGGGCCGTGGGCACCGTCGCCGCCGGCGGGACCGCCACCCTCCGGATCACGACCCGGGTCACCGGGCGGGGCCCGATCACCAACCTGGCGCAGGTGACCGACGTCGACCAGCCCGACGTCGACTCGACGCCCGGCAACGGCGACCCCGACGAGGACGACCAGGAGTCGGTGGACATCGCCGTCGAGGTGGCGTCGCTCAGCGGCACCATCTGGCTCGACACCGACCGCGACGGCCGTCGCGACGAGGGTGAGCCCCCGATCGGCGGCGTGCGGGTCCTCCTGTTCGACGAGGACGGGAACCTGGTGGCGTCGACCACCACCGACGAGGACGGGAACTACCTGTTCACCGACCTGCTGCCGGGGACCTACACCGTGGTCGTCGACGAGACGACCCTGCCCGCCACCATCGACGGCCGGACCTACGACCCCGACGACGTGGTCGACGGTTGGACGACCGTGACCTTGGAGCCGGGTGAGGCCCGCACCGGCCTCGACTTCGGCTACGCCACGGCCCCCGACGAGCCGACCCCCGAGCCGGAGCAGCCGGAGCAGGGGCACCAGCGGTTCGACCCGACCGACCCGGGCACCTACACGCCGGGGAACCTGGCCCGCACCGGTCTCCAGGCCGCCCCGCTGGTGGCCACCGGTCTCGGCCTCCTCCTGGTCGGGGCCGCCGTGGCCACCCTCGTCCGGCGCCGGATGACCGGCGCCTGACCCCCCGCCTCTGATCCCATCCCCTCGAACTGGGGACGATCCCGGTGGCCCTGGCCACCGGGATCGTCCCCAGTTCGCTGGTATCAGGCGGCCTGGAGGATGTGGACGCCGCAGGCCGAGCCCAGCCCGATGACGTGGGCCAGGCCGGTGCGGGCGCCGTCGATCTGACGGTCGCCGGCCTCACCCCGGAGGTGGTGGCAGACCTCCCAGACGTTGGCGATGCCGGTGGCGGCGATCGGGTGGCCCTTCGACTGGAGCCCACCCGAGACGTTGACCGGGATCCGGCCGTCGCGCCACGTCGCCCCCGACTGGAAGAGGTCGACGGCGCCGCCGGGCTCGCAGAGCTGGAGGTTGTCGTAGTGGACCAGCTCGGCGGTGGCGAAGCAGTCGTGCAGCTCGACCAGGTCGAGGTCCTCGGGGCCGACGCCGGCCGCCTCGTAGGCCTGGGTCGACGCGGCCCGGGTGAGGGTGTTGACGTCGGGGAGGACCTGGCACCCCTCGGCCCACGGGTCCGACGTCAGCACCGAGGCGGCGACCTTGACGGCCCGCCGCTGCTGCTCGTCCGACAGCGTCCGCAGCCGCTCCCCCGTCACCACGACCGCGGCCGCGCCCCCGTCGCAGTTGGCCGAGCACATGGGCCGGGTGTTGGGGTACGCCACCATGTGGTCGCCCATGATCTGCTCGAGGCTCATCTCCTTGGTGTAGGCCGCGAGCGGGTTCAGGGTGGAGTGCTTGTGGTTCTTCCGGCTGATCTCGGCGAACAGCTCGAACGGGGCACCCGCGTACTCGTGCTCATGCAGGTACTGCATCCCGATCTGGGCGAACACGCCGGGCATGGTGGCGGTGCCGATGCGGCCGTCGGTGGAGGCGATGGCCCCGGACCGGCCCCGGGGCGTCCACTCGTCGGAGTCGCCCTTGCGGCTGCCGCCGGCGAGGAGCCCGGCGCCGGCCAGCTTCTCGACCCCGACGGCCAGCCCGACCGACGCCTCCCCGGCCTTGAGCGCCATGATCACCGTGCGGAGGGCGGTCGCCCCGGTCGCGCAGGCGTTGCTGACGTTGTAGACGGGGATGCCGGTCTGGCCGATCTGCTTCTGGAGGGCCTGGCCGAAGCCGAGCCCGGCCCCCATCAGGTTCCCGGCGGCCAGCACCCCCACGTCGCCCATGGTGACGCCACCGTCGGCGAGGGCCGCCCGGGCCGCCTCGGCCCCGAGGTCGCTGGTGTCGAGGTCCGGGTGCTTCCCGAACTTCGTCATGGCGATCCCGAGGATGTAGATGTCGTCGGCGCTCGGCGTGCTCATCAGGCAGCTCCTTCGATCGGAGCGAACCCGAAGCCGACGCCCTCGACGCCGGCGCTGTCGGTGCCCATGGAGTAGGTGGCGAGGCGGACCGGCATCCCCAGCCGGACGTGCTCGGGGTCGGGCGTGACCTCGACCAGGTTGGCGGCGACGCTCGTCCCCCCGCAGTCGACCACCGAGGCGACGAACGGGACGTCGATGCCCGGTGCCGCGAAGGTCACGATGGTGAAGGTCTTCACCGTGCCCTCGGTGGGGAGGTCGACGTCGGTGAAGGTGTCGGCGAAGCACGAGGCGCAGGCGTTGCGGCGGTCGAAGAACCGGGCGCCACAGCTCGTGCACTCGCGGGCCCGCAGGTGCGGTTCGGGGTCGAGCGACAGGTAGTCGACGATGGGGATCTGGTCGGCCATGCCGGGACCGTAGCCCCGCCCGCGGTCGCCCGCTTGACCAACCGGTCAAGCGATCGGGGCCCGACGACGGCAACGAGGTCAACGGCGTTGACATCGCGGTCGGCCTTCGCCAGGCTGTCCGCCGTGAACGACGACAGCACCGTCAAGGGCTTCCGCTTCGCCCGCGTCATCGTCTGGCTCGCATGGGCGTTCTTCGTGGCCGCCGTGATCGTGCTGGTCATGGCGTTCCTGCTCCTGCTCTTCAACGCCAGCCCCGACGCCGCGTTCACCCGGTGGGTGTACCGGAGCACCGCCCGCCTGATGGAGCCCTTCCGGGGCATCTTCCCGGCCGCGCCGGTCGGCGGCACCGGCTCGGTGTTCGACTTCGCGATCCTGTTCGCGATCGTCGTCTACGGGATGTTGGGCCTGGCCGTGCAGGCCGTGGTCGGCTGGCTCGACGGTCGGATCGCGGAGCGGCGGTGGACCCTCGCGAGGGACGGGATGCGACGCTCGCCCGACGATCGGACGCCCTGAGGGCCCGACCGCACCCTGGGAGGCGTCAGCGGTGCCGGTCGGAGGCGAAGATGTCGAGGCCGAGCCGCTCGGAGAGGAACTCGGCCACGAGCTGGCCCCGGACGCTGTTGCCGGCCGGGTCGAGCGGCGGGGAGAAGGTCCCCAGGCCGCCCTTGCCCGGTGAGACCGTGACGATGCCGCCGCCGATGCCGCTCTTGCCCGGCAGGCCCACCCGGTAGAGCCACTCGCCGGAGGTCTCGTACAGGCCCGCGGTCGCCATGACCGCGAGCGTGGCGTGGCAGGCCGCGGCGCTGACGACCCGGCGGCCGGTCACCGGGTGGACCCCGCCGTCGGCGAGGGTCGCGCCCATCGAGGCCAGGTCGACCGCCGTCACCGACAGGCAGCTCTGGCGGGTGTAGACGTCGAGGAGCGCGAGCGGGTCCCCCTCGATGACCCCGAAGGTCTCCAGCATCTGGGCCAGCGCCCGGTTGCGGTGGTTCGTGGTCCGCGCCGACTCGAACGTCGCCGCGTCGAGCTCCAGGTCCCGCCCCGCGAACGACGAGAGGCCCTCCTGGACGGTCCTCCAGGCGCCGTCGACGTCGGGCCCGAGGAGGTCGACGGTCGCGATGGCGCCGGCGTTGACCATGGGGTTGGTGCGGCCCCCGCGACGCTCGACCGCCTCCACGGAGTTGAATGGCATGCCGGTCGCGTCGACGCCGAGCCGGTCGCGGGCGACCGCGATGCCCACCGCGTCACAGGCCAGGGCGAAGGTGAACGGCTTGGCGACGCTCATGATCGTGAACGGGGCCCGGGTGTCGCCCACCTCGTGCAGGGCGCCGTCGACCCCGGCGACGCAGATGCCGAACGCCGACGGGTCGGCCTCCGCCAGCGCGGGGTAGACGTCGGACGGCGCGCCGGTGTCGACCGACGCGAAGCGGGCGTGGGCCTCCTCCACCAGGGTGCGCACGTGGTCGGCGCCCGGGAGGGACCCGGTCGAGACGTACCGGTCGGCTCCGCTCATCGGGCGAGTGTGGCACGACGGTCACTCATCGCCATCGTCCCCCCGACCGGGACCGACACCGACCCCGACGTCGTCGCCGACCCCGACCCCGACGCCGGGGTCGGGGTCGGCGCGGGTGAGGACGATGTCGATCGACGAGCCGCGCCGGACCTGCTCGCCCGCGGCGGGCGAGGTCCGGGCCGGGACGCCCCGGGCCGGGCCGGTGACCTGGTCGGCGACCAGGCCGGCCTCCTCCAGCAGGGCGACGGCCTGGGCGAGCGTTCCGACCTCGCTCACGTCGGGCACGGTCACCAGGTCCGGCCCCTTGGACACCACGACGGCCACGGTGGCGCCCTTCTCGGCGGTGGCCCCCGGGCCCGGGTCGACCGAGATGACCCGTCCGGCCTCGACGTCGTCGCTGAACTCCTCGGTCCGGTCCGGCACCAGGCCCAACTCGGTGAGCCGGGTGGTGACGTCCTCGTCGGCGGCGCCGACCAGGTCGTCGGGGATGGTGCGGGGCTCGGCCCCGCGGGACACGACGTAAGCGACCTCGGTCCCCCGCGGGACCTCGGCCGGCAGGTCACCCAGGACGGCGACGACCTGCCCGGCCGGGACGTCCTCGTCGAACCGCTCCTGGGGCATCGGCACCAGCCGGGCCTCGGTGAGCAACCGCTCGGCCTCGGCCGCGTCCATGCCTGGCGTGATCGCCGGGAGGGCGACGATCGTCGGCCCGTCGGACACGTACAGCGTGATCGGCTCCCCCTCGGCCAGCCTGGTCCCCTCGGCCGGGTCGGTGCCGATGGCCTGGCCGGCCACGGTCTCGTCCCGCCGGCGGTGCTCGACGGCCACCCGCCAGCCCTGGGCCTCCAACGAGGCCCGGGCCGCGGCCTCGTCGAGGCCGGCCACCACCGGGACGACGGCGCTCGGCGGGGCGGCGGTGAGGTCGGCGAGCAGGAGCCCGACCGCGGCGCCGAGGGCGGCCACGACCACCACGGCGAAGGCGATGCGGGGCCAGCGCCGCCGCCGGCGACCGGTCGGCGTGCGGGGGTCCCACCCGACGTCGGGCTCGGCCCCGACCGCCCCGAGCTCTTCGACCGCCCCGACCTCCTCGACCTCGTCCCAGTGCTCCTGGTCCGGCGGCTCTCGGTCCGGTCCTTCCCGGCTGTCGGCCACCCCCTCATCGACCAGGCGGGTGGGGTCCCGGTCGGCGGGAGCGAGGGCGGCCGCCCCGGCCAACGGCAGGGCCGCAGGGCGGGGCAGCGCGGCGGCGACGTCGGCGAGGGCGGCGGCCAGCTCCCCCCCGTCGCACCGGTCGGCCGGGTCGGGCGCCCCGGCCGGGGCGAGGACCGGCCCCAGCGGGCCCAGGTCTGGCGGCGGCACCAGCGGCGCGCCGACCCGCGCCATCAGCGTGCCGAGGGTGGTGTCGGCGGCGAAGGGCACCTCGCCGGTGACCGCCTCCACCAGCACGAGGGCCAGGGAGTAGACGTCGGACCGCCCGGTGAGCGGTAGGCCCTGGGCCTGCTCCGGCGAGGCGTAGCGGGCCGTCCCGACCACCGCCCCCTGGGGCTCGGTCCAGGCCGCCTCGGCCAGGGCCCGGGCCAGCCCGAAGTCGGCGATGCGCAGGCGGCCGTCGTCGCCGAAGAGCAGGTTGGCGGGCTTGATGTCACGGTGGACGAACCCTCGCCGGTGGGCGTCGTCGAGCCCCCGCGCCGCCTGGACGCCGATCAGCACAGCCTGCGACGGGGTGAGCCGGTGGCCCCGGTCGAGCAGCGCCCGCAGGCTGCCGCCCCCCAGGTACTCGGTGACGATCCAGGGCACGTCGCCGTCCTGGCCCCAGTCGTAGACGGCGACGATGTGGGGGTGGTTGAGGGCGGCCGCAGCCTGGGCCTCGGACCGGAACCGCGTGAGGAACTCCTGGTCGCCGACGAGCGCCTCGTGCAGGACCTTCACCGCGACCTGGCGCTCGAGCCGCACGTCGGCGGCGACGAACACCTGGGCCGAGGCGCCGCGGCCGATCGGGGCGAGGAGCCGGTACCGCTCCCCGAGGACCCGTCCGACCTGCTCGGTCATGCGGGACGGCGACACCCTCCGAGGGTACCGACCGGCCCCGGCCGAATCGGGCCACCAGGGTCGCCGGGTGGGGCTCCGATGGGCCGGGGGGCGGTGGGGGCTGGCACCATGGGTGCCGTGGACGGCACCGACCACGGCCCCGCGGGGCTCGACCGCCTCGACGGACCGGGCGACGCCGGCACCGTCGTCGTCGACGAGCCCTTCGACCCCTCCACCATCCGCGACCCGCTCCCCCAGCCGCTGTTCTCGTGGCGGAGGCTGGTCGTCGTCGGCGTGCTGGTCGTCGCCGCCCTCTGCCTGGTCGTCGCCGCCCGCTCCGGCGGCGACGGCACCAGCGCCACCGCGTCGGGCGACACCAGCGCCATCGTCGCCTACCAGCCGACGCCGGGCGGGCGGGTCCTGCGCCAGTCCGAGGTCGGCGTCATCCTGGAGGACGGCTGGGACGGCCGGCTCACGATCAACGGCGTGGCCATCCCCGAGGAGCAGATGGTCGGGGCCATCGACCCCACCAGCCCCGAGTACCAGTCCCTCCCCGAGGACCAGCGCGACCTGGGGCCGCGGCCCAACACCAAGAACGTGGTGAAGTTCCAGCCCGGGCCGGGTCGGGCCATCACCGAGTACGACACCGGCACCGTCGAGGTCGTCGTGCGCTACTGGCGGATCGTCGACGGCCCCGAGACGGCCCGGACCACGAGCTACACCGTCCGCGTCTTCTGACGCGCACTTGGTGTCAGACACCAAGTGCGCGTGCGCCCGCCGGACGCGGGGCGGGGCCGGTACCGTCGACGGGTGACCTACCCGCCCGGCCCGCCCTCGGTCCCCGGTCCCCCGCCGGGGTACGGCCCACCACCGGGGTACGGCGCACCGCCACCGCCACCGACCCCGCCCGAGCAGCCCTCGACCGTCCAGACCGCCGTCAGCCTGATGTGGGGTGGCGCCACCCTCTCCGTGATCGGCGGCCTGTCGGCGTTCGTGCTGAGGGACGAGCTCCGCGCCCAGGTCGAGGACCAGCTGCGCGACCAGGGCACGGCCGGCGCCATCGACGTCGACACCGCGCTGACGATCGGTCTCTGGGCCGCGGCCTTCAGCGCCGCCTTCGGCGCGGTCCTGTGGGCCGTCCACGCCGTGTTCACGGCCAAGGGCCAGAGCTGGCC
>CAYQGF010000101.1:164-10204 GCA_964416885.1 uncultured Iamiaceae bacterium | reverse complement strand
CCGCAGGACCGCTTCAACGCCATCGTCTACGCCCACCTGATCGGGGCCTCGATGGGCTTGGCCCCGCCCGTCGACATCGAGGGCGTGCGGGCCCAGGGGTCCGGGAGCCGGCGCGACGAGGTCCTCGTCGGCCTCGTCGCCGCCGTGGTCGACGCCTCGCTCGGCGCCGAGGAGGCCGCGGCCCGGCGTCTGCGCGCCCTCGCCGACGACCTCGACCTCTCGGACCCGGTGCTGGGTGCCGACCTGCGGCGGGTGCTGGTGGCCCTGTATGTGCTCCTGCCCGAGTGGCGAGCAGCACTGGAGGCGATGCCGCTCGGGCCCTTGCACCGGTCGACGCTCGCCCTCGCCCGCATCGTCGTCGCCGGTCGCGAAGGTCGCTCCGTGCCGTGGGACGACCTGCCGGCGCCGACGCTGGTCTTCACCTCCATGCCCCTGCCGTGGACGGTCGAGGTCGCGGTGGCCGCGCACGATGCCGGTCGACCGGAGGGGCGTGGGATCGTCGACCTCCTGCTCGACTCGGTGGGCGACGGCGCCCGTCGCCAGGTCCGGGCCGTCGCCGACGGTGCCGGTCCCTGGCGTGATGCCGCGCAGGCCCTGCTGGCCGCGGTGCCGGCCCCGCCGGAGGAGGTCGTCCACGTCCGGGCCTTCGGGATCGCCGCCGTCGGCCACGGTGCCCGCCCGCCGGAGACGCCGGCCCGTCGTCGGGTCCGCGAGCTGCTGGCCCTGCTCGCCCTCCGGGGCGAGGTGACCCGGGAGGTCGCCATGGCGACGTTGTGGCCCGACCTCGACCCGCCGCGGGCCCGCAACAACCTCAACGTGACGGTGCGGCACCTGCGGACGGTGCTGGAACCGGACCGGCGTGGGGGAGAAGCCCCGTACGTGCTGCGGACCAGGGGGTCGGCGACGCAGCTCGTGGCCTCGCCCCAGGTTCGGGTCGACCTGTGGGAGGCGCGGCGGGCGCTCGACGCGGCCCGGGACCACGAGGCCCGGGGCGACCTGGCTGCCGCGACCGCCGCCTACCGGGCCGCCCTCGACCTG
This sequence comes from uncultured Iamiaceae bacterium, assembly GCA_964416885.1. Lineage (GTDB taxonomy): Bacteria > Actinomycetota > Acidimicrobiia > Acidimicrobiales > Iamiaceae > Iamia. Next base: position 9,166 of record CAYQGF010000101.1, on the reverse strand, counting down.
TGGACCGGTGAGGTGGCCGCCGACCTGGCGTACGTCGACGCGGTCGCGGCCGAGCGGGGGTCGTTCACCGCCACCCTCCTCGATGCCGGGTGCCGCGGCGCCGAGCTGGCGCTGGCCGGCCACGACCTCCGGCTGGCCCGGGACCTGGCCGAGCGGGCGCTCGCCCGCGATGCGCTCTCCGAGCGGGCGCACCGGGTCCTCATCGCCGCGGCCGTGGCCGACGGCGACGACGCCGGGGCGCGGGCGGCGCTGGTCCGGGCCGAGGCGGCCGCGGGCGAGGCGGGCGTCCCCCTCGCGCCCGAGACCCGGGCGCTCGCCGCCGACATCGGGTGACGCGTCGGCGCCCCCGCCCGGTCAGGTGCCGCTGCCGGCTCGGGTGATGCCGGCGACGTCACCGGGTGCGGTGAAGCCCTCGATCTCGACCTTGAAGCCGAGGCTGAACGACCGGTCCATCCGGTCCCGGTAGCCGGGCCGACCGGCAGTGGGCGGGGCGAAGCCCTCGACCTCGGGACCGGTGTCGGCCCCGCCGATCAGCGTGTCGAGGACGGCGGCCTCCCCGGCGGAGAGGTCGAGACCGTCGAGCTTGGTGCCGAGGGCGCGCACGTCGTCGAGGGTGAAGCGGGGCATCGGGTCTCCTCCGGTCGGGTCCGACGCAGGGCACGACGCCCCCGACCGCCACCGGTTACGGCCGATGGCCCGGACGGGAGGTCCCCACACCTGGCGTTCGCCCTCGCGGTCGCCGTCTCGGCCGCCCGAGATGCCGGGCCCGGGCCAGTCGTCCACGGGGCCACCCGCCCGGTTGCTCCTGACCGGGTTCCTCGGGCTCGTCAGCAGGTGACCTCGGAGCCGTCGGCGAGGTGGACGACGGCCTGCTCATCGCCGGTGAGGACGGAGCCGAGGATGATGCACTCGGTGCCCTCCGGCACCCGCGCCTCGTCGCCCAGGTAGAGGTGGAGCACGCCGTCTTCGACCTCGTACCGCTCGGCGTTCGTCGCCGTCACCAGGGCATCGCCCTTGCTCTCGAGCCTGACCGCGTCGAGGGCATCGGCCGCGTCCTCGCCGCCGATGCCCTCGGCGATCCCGGTGTCGGCGCCCGCATCGCCCCCGTCGCCGGTGCTGTCCGCACCGCTGTCCTCGGTGCCGCCCATGTCACCGGATGCCTCGGTCGTCGGGGCATCCTCGGCCTCGTCGTCTCTGCCACCGCCGCAGCCGACGAGGAGGAGGGTGGCGAGCGCCAGGGCGGCGAGCGAACGGGTGGTGCGGGTGCGGGCCATCGGGACCTCCGAGACGACGGGTGGGCCGCGGCGACGGTACGGACCATCGTGGTGTTCGGCCATGGGTAGCCGCGAGGAGCATGGTGAGTAGTGACCGGGCGCGGCGCCGGTAGGGTCCGGGCGTGGAGCTGGGTGCGCCCACCCGGCGGTGGCCCGTGGTGGGGGTGGAGGACGAGGTCGAGGCGCTGCTGGCGGCCCTCGCCGACCGGGACGTCGGCGGCGTGGTGCTGAGCGGCCCCGCCGGCATCGGCAAGACCGCCCTCGCCGGCGAAGTGGCGAGCCGGGCGGCGCGGGCCGGGGTCCCGGTGGTACGGGTCGTGGCCACGCCGGCCGCCTCGTCGGTGCCCTTCGGGTGTCTCGGGCCGCTCCTGGTCCATGCCGGGCTGGGCGTCGACACCCCCCAGCTCCCTGTCGCCCTGGCGCGGGCGCTGCGCCAGGCGGGCGCGACCGGACCGGCTCGTCCCGTCCTCGTCATCGACGACCTACCGTTGCTCGACCACCCATCGAGCGCCGCACTCGCCGACCTGGTGCGCGCCGACACCATCTTCCTGTTGGCGACCGCCCGCTCGACCGTGCCGCTGACCCCCGAGGTCCACGGCCTGGTCGTCGAGGACCGCCTGGTCGTCCGGCCCGTCGGCCCCTGCGCGCCCGCTGCCCTCGTCGCCGCGGCCGAGGCCTGGTTGGGCGGCCCGCTCGCCCCGGACGCGGTCACCACCCTCGTCGGGCGGGCCGGCGGCCTGCCGCTGCACGTCCGGGAGCTGGTGCGGACGGGGGCCCAGACCGGGGTGCTCGCCCACGACGGCGGGGCCTGGCGGCTCGTCGGGCCGCTGGTCGCCCCGCCCGGGCTCGTCGAGCTGGTGGCCTCCCGCTTCGCCCCGCTGGGGCCGACCGAGCGCCGCCGGCTCACCGCCCTCGCCCTGGCCGAGCCCCTGCCGCTACCGGCGGCCACCGCCCTGGTCGGGACCGACGCCCTGGCCTCCTTCGAGCAGGCGGACGTGGTGACTGTCCGCGACGGCGGGGACGGCCCGGCGGTGACGCTCGGCCATCCGCTCTACGCCGATGCCCTCCGGGCCCATCAACGACGGGCGGAGCTCGCGGCCGCGGCCGAGCTGGCGACGGGCGCCCTCGACGGCTTGGGTGACGAGGAGGCGGCGCGACGGGCGACGACCCTTCGGGTCGACCACGGCCTGGCCGTGACGGCCGATCGAGCAGTGCGGGCCGCCCTCCAGGCCCTGTCCCTCGGTGACCCCCTCCTTGCCCTCCGCCTCATCGATGCCGGCGGGGGCGACGACCACGAGTCCTGGCTCGTCCGGGGCGCGGCGTTGAGCGCCGCGGGCGAGGTCGAGGTCGCCGATGATGCCCTCGCCGCCGCGGTGGCCCGGGCCGGGGACGATGCGCAGCGGGCCCGGGCGATCAGCCGTCGGGCCAACAACCTCAGCACCGGCGGGGGCCGGTTCGACGCCGCCGAGGTCGTCCTCCGGGACGGGCTCGACCGTGTCTCCGACCCGTCGTGGCGGAGCTTCGTCGCCGCCGACCTGGCCTACGTCCGGCTCTGGAAGGGCGACCGCGACCATGGGGCGACAGGCCCGGTCGGGGAGGGACCGGACGCCGTGCGGGCCAACGAGTGCCTGGTCGGGGCGGTGGTGGCGGTGATGGGTGGCGAGCTGGCCCGGGCCGAGGCCCTGGTGGTCGAGGGCCTCCCCCTGGCGCCGGCGTTGCGCGACGTCGTCCCCACGGCCCGGGAGCTGATGACGCTGTCACGGTTCCTGGCCCGGGCGTGGGCCGGTGACGCCCGGGGCGCCGACGCCGTCGTGGCGTCCGAGTTGGAGCGGGCGGCCACCGGCCCGGCCGGCGCGCCCGGCACCTGGCTCGCGGTCCGCAGCGTGCAGCGCCTGATCGACGGCCGGCCCGAGGCGGCCGCGGCCGACGCCGCGGAGGCCGAGCGCTGCCTCGACCTGGTCGACGTGTCGGGGCTCCGGCCCCTGGCCGTGGCGGTGCGGGCCACGGCGCTGGCCCGGTTGGGCCGGGTGGCCGAGTCCGAGCGGGCCGAGGCCTCGATCGACGCCGTGTGGGCCGACGAGGTCAAGGTCAAGGCGACGCTGGCTCAGGCTCGGGCGTGGCGGCTGGTGGCCGTCGGTCAGCACCGGGCCGCGGCGCGCACGGTGGTCGAGGCCGGGGCCGAAGCCCTCGCCGCCAACCACGTGCCGTTCGGGGCCATCGCGGCCCACGACGCCGTGCGCCTGGGCCACCCGGTGGCGGCCCTGCCGGTGCTGCGGGAGGCCGTACAGCGCTGGGAGGGGCCGTTGGCTGCGGCCCTGGTCGATCAGGCCGAAGCCCTCGTCGACGGTGATGCCGAACGGCTCCTGACCGTGGCCCGGCGGCTGCCGGAGTGCGGCTTCACCTTGGCCGGGGCCGAGGCGGCCGCCCAGGCGGCCCGGGCCTTCGCGGCCGAGGGCCGCACCCGGGAGGCCCACCACGCCGAACAGGTCGCGGCGAGCACCGCGGCCCCGCTCGGCCCGGTCACGTCACCGGCCCTGGGCCGGCCCCGCGGCCTGACCGAGCGGGAGGAGGAGGTGGCCCGGCAGGCTGCGGCCGGTGCGGCCAGCGCCGACATTGCCCTCGCGCTCGGCCTGTCCCGGCGGACGGTCGACAACCATCTGGCCTCGGTGTACCGCAAGCTCGGGATCGGGGGCCGGCGCGACCTCGCCGGCGCCCTGGCCGGGGTGGGCATTGCTCAGGCATCGTCCGCCGACTGCTCATAGGCCCGGTCCACCTCGGTCCCTACCGTGACGACATCGCCGCCCAGGGTGGGCCGAACGATGAAAGGACGTCTGCCGTGCGGAAGGGAACGATCGGGGTCGTGGTGGCCGGGCTGGTGCTGGCCGGGCTCGTGGGCTGTGGCGCGGCTGCCGAGAAGGCGGCCGAGGAGGCGACCGAGCGGGCCATCGAGGACCAGACCGGTGGGTCGGCCGAGGTCGACCTGGACGACGGCTCGATCTCGGTCGAGGGCGAGGACGGGGGCTTCGAGGCCGGTGCCGGGCAGGTCCCCGACGAGTGGCCCGACGACGTCCCTCTCCCCGACTCCCTGGCCGTGTCCGGTGGCCTCTTCTCCTCCTCGGCTGGGCAGGACATCGTCACCGTGAGCGGCTCGTCGGACCTGACGGCGGACGAGGTCGTCGACGAGTTCCGCGAGCTCCTCCCGGGTTGGGAGGTCGAGGCCGATGGGTCGCAGGCGTCCTCGGGCGGGACGTTCGCGTCGGTTGTGTTCGTGAACGGTGAACGGCGCCTGTCCGTCGGTGCGGCCGGCGGCGCCGACGCGGGCACCCAGGTCAACCTGGGCCACACCGCGCCCACGCCGTAGGCCGGCAGCCGTCAGGTGCCGCTGGCGGCGGGGCGGGAGGAGCTCATGGTGAGCAGGTAGCCCCGGCTGCGGACGGTGTGGATGGTCATCTCGAGCGGGGCCAGCCGGCGGCGGAGCCGGAGGACGTGCACGTCGAGGGCGTTGCGCCCGGGCGCCCCCTCCGGCCAACCGGCGGTCGACAGGACGTCGCGGCTGACGACCGTGCCCATCCGGTCGAGCAGGGCCTGGGCCAGTCGGTGCTCGACCGGCGGCAGCGTGACCCACTCGGCCCCGACCCGGAGCAGCCCGTCGTCGTCGAGGACGGGCCGGCTGTCGGTGCGGGCGGGCGGGCTGTGGGCGACCCGGTGGGCCAGCCATCGGACCCGGGCCCGTAGGTCGGCCTCGGCGACGGGGATGCGGACCCAGTCCTCCATGGCGTCACCGGGCTCCGGCGCGGGGGTCGTCGGGCTGAGCAGCAGCATGCGGGGCCGGCCCTCGGCCCGCAGCACGGCCCGGGTCCCCTCCTGCTCGGGCCAGCGGACCAGCGTGATCTCCGGTCGTCCGCCGTTGGACTGCTCCTCGTCCATGGCCGGACCGTAGGCACGGCACGTTTCGCGGTTGTTTCGCAAAGGTGACGACTCTCGGTCGCACCGACCGATCCCGGCACGAGCGCGTTCGCAGGCGGAGGACACGCGGGCCCGGCGCAGCCGCTGGGGAGCCCGAGGGGGTCTCCCCTCGGACGAAGCCGATCGTCGCCGAGTGAGGCAGCGTTACGAGAAGAGCTTCTTGTCGAGGTCGCGGATGCGGCTGGCGAGCTCGGCCATCACCTTGCGGGAGAGGGTGGGGACGTCCTCCAGCACCGCCGCGAACTGGCGCGCGCCGAGGACGAAGAGGGTCATGTCCCCGTCGGCGACGACCGTGGCGGTGCGGGGGCCGTGGTCGAGGAGGGCCAGCTCGCCGACGCAGTCGCCGGGGCCGAGGGTGGCCACCTTGCGGTTGCCCCGCTTGACGGTGGCGGTGCCCTCGACGATCACATAGGCCTCCCGGCCGGCGTCGCCCTGGCTGGTCAGGACGTGACCGGCCTGCACCTTGAGCTCGTCGCCGGCCTTGGCGATCTTGCCCAGCTCCCGCTTGGAGCAGGAGGCGAAGAGCGGCACGGAGGCGAGGTGGTCGAGGTAGGTCTCACGGCGGGCCATGGGGCCGGAGCATATGACGGGCGGTCAGCCGCTGCCGGCCCTCGTGTCGTCGAGCAGGTAACCGACCCCGCGGACCGTGTGGATCGTCAGGCCGAGCGGCGCCACCCGGGGGCGCAACAGCCGGATCCGGCTGTCCACCGCTCGGAGGGCCACATCGGCCCGGCCCCAGGTCGCCCGGCGCAGGGCCTCCCGGTCGACGGCGCGGCCCTTCCGGTTCAAGAGGGCGGCCAGCAGCCGGGCCTCCACGGGCGGCACGGTGGCCCAGCGGCCGTCGGGGGCGTGGACGAGCCCATCGGCGTCGATGACGATGCCGGCCGGGACGGCCGGTGTGGTCGCCAGTCGGTCGAGCCGGGCCGCCACCTCCACGGCGTCGGCTCCGGACCGGATCCAATCCTCGTTGTCGTCCCAGGCCAACGGTGGCTCACCGTCCTCGTCGAGGACGAGGAGCCGGCGCACCTGGTCGCCCGCCAGGCTGGCGCGCAGGGCGGCGTCGTCGGGCCAGTGGATGACGACCACCGCGTCGGCGGTCGTCGGGGGGGAGGTGGGCGGCGGGCGCACCTCCGCGTCGGTATCTCCGACGGTCCTCATCGTTGTCCTCTCCGCCCCGCACGAGCGGGGCTGATGCGTCGCGCCCCGGCCGTGTGCCGGAGCGGTCGGGCTCAGGACGGGGGAGGAGGGGCGCGGCTCGCGGCGCTGTCGGGTCGTCCGGTCGCAGTGGGCTCGTCGTCCCGGCTGGCGCCGAGGGTCGGGGTGACAGGGGCCGCGCCGGCCCTGTCGACGCGGAGCACCGTGGCGGAGAGCTCGACGTCGACGTCGACGTCGAGGTCACCGTCGGTCGAGAGCGATTCCTCGGTGTGGAGCGCGGGGCTCGCGGCCTCCAGCGGGATGCGGATCGGGGGCAGGATCGACGACGTACTCTCGCGGGCGCCGAGCTGTGGGTAGACGACCGCGAGGAGCGCCAGCAGGACCTGGGCGGCGACGAACCACCCGCGATCGGCGCGCGCCGTGCGGTCGGGGTCGGTCGCCGGGGTCACGGTCGGTCCCGGTCGTCGGGGGCGAGCACGCCGAGCACGAACCCCCGGCCGCGGACCGCGTGCACCGCCAGCCCCAAGGGGGCGATCCGTCGTCGGAGCGCCAGGATCCGGCTGTCGAGCGACCGCGCCGTGCGGGGCGCATCGCCCCAGGCCGCCGTCCGGAGCTCGGTGCGGGTGCGGACGCCCTGGGGTCGCCCCAGGAGGCAGCCGACCAGCGCCGCCTCGACCGGTGGCAGCGTGAGGGACCGGTTGCCATCGGTCAGCACGCTGTCCGCCGTGAGGGTCAGGGCGTCGAGGTCGACCGGGAGCGACCGGGCTCGGGCCTCGAGTCGTTGGAGCCGGCTGTACAGGTCGCGCTCGTCGGCCGGGACCCACAGCCAGTCCTCCAGCTCGTCGAAGGTCGGGGGAGGGGCGACGCCGTGCGGGACCAGGACGAGCCGGGGCTGTCGTCGGGCCCGCAGCACCGAGAGGGTGCCGCTCGGGTCGGGCCAGTGGACGATCGTGGCGCCGTTCCCCGGCGGGGTGCCGTACAGGGGGTCGGTCGGGCGCACGCCGCACACTTACGCCGGAGACATGTCACCTCCGTGAGGGCGTCGTGAACGAGCCGAGTCGGTGATCTTTCTCGTTCCTGACGTCCCTCGCGACCGGGCTCGCGGTGCTCGCGGGCAGGCCCCGGCGCTCGCGCAGACCTGTCACGCGCCGGTCAAGACGAAGAAATGTTCACGAAACAGACCCTCCTTACGTTGCCGACCGATCCGGGGCGCACTCGCCCACGAACGAGAGAAGGGTGATCCCTCGCAATGGAAAACGGTGACCTCGCATGGGTGCTGGCGGCAGCTGCGCTCGTGTGCTTCATGACACCGGGCCTGGCGTTCTTCTACGGAGGAATGGACAGGTCGCGGAACGTCCTCAACATGTTGATGATGAACTTCTGGTGCCTGATGGTGCTGCCGCTGGTCTGGGTCGTCCTGGGCTACTCGCTGGCCACGTCGGGTGACAACACGTTCATCGGCAACCTCGATGCCGCCTTCCTGAAGGACATCGGCATCGGGGCCGACAACGGTGGCCAGATCGCCACGATCGCGTTCCTCGGGATGTTCGCGGTGATCACGCCGGCCCTGATCTCGGGAGCCGTGGCCGACCGCATGAAGTTCTCGGCCTGGGCGATCTTCACGCCGCTCTGGCTGCTGCTGGTGTTCGCACCGGTGTTCAAGTGGGTCTACAGCGGTTGGTTCTTCAACGGCGTCCTGCACAGCGAGGAGGGCCTCGACTGGCCCGGCTCGATCGACTTCGCCGGCGGCACGGCCATCCACGTCAACGCCGGCATCGCCGCCCTCGCGGTCGTGCTCGTCCTCGGCAAGCGCAAGGGCTGGCCGTCCGAGGGCCACCCGCCGCACTCCATGCCGCTCGTCATGCTCGGCACCGGCATCCTCTGGTTCGGCTGGTTCGGCTTCAACGCCGGCTCCGCCCTCGGGGCGACCGGACAGGCCGCCCAGGCGTTCATGAACACCTTCCTCGCGGCGGCCGCCGCCGGCCTGTCGTGGGCCGTCGTCGAGCGGTTCCGGGACGGCCACTTCACCAACCTCGGCGCCGCGTCGGGCATCGTCGCCGGCCTGGTGGCGATCACCCCCTGCGCCGGCTTCGTCTCCGGCATGGCCCCGATCTACATCGGCCTGATCGCCGGCGTGGTCTGCTGCTTCGCCGTCGGCCTCAAGACCAAGGCGGGCTACGACGACGCCCTCGACGTCGTCGGCGTCCACTTCGTCGGTGGCCTCACCGGCTCGCTGCTGCTCGGCCTCTTCGCCAACCCCGACTACTTCTCGGAGTTCTCGACCTTCAGCGAGGGCCTCTTCTACGGCGGCGGCCTGACCCTGTTCCTGGAGCAGCTCGTGGCCAACGTCGTCACGATCGTCTACTCCTTCGTGGTCACCTTCGGCATCGCCTACGCCATCAAGGCCACCATCGGCCTGCGGGTCTCCGACGAGGTCGAGGAGGCCGGTCTGGACCTCAACGAGCACAGCGAGACCGCTTACCATGACAGCCCCGGCTACGCCGTGGCTGCTGGTGCCCCCGCCCTGGCCGGTGCCGGTACCGGCATCCTCGACAAGGAGCTCTCCTGATGCGTCTCGTCACTGCGATCATCAAGCCGTTCAAGCTG
>CAYQGF010000101.1:0-154 GCA_964416885.1 uncultured Iamiaceae bacterium | reverse complement strand
GGACGACGTGAAGACGGCCCTCAAGGAGGCCGGGGTCGTCGGGATCACCGTCACCGAGGTCAAGGGGTTCGGTCGCCAGGGCGGCCACACCGAGACCTACCGGGGCACCGAGTACCAGATCGACTTCGTCCCCAAGATCAAGCTCGAGGTCGTC
>CAYQGF010000100.1:0-10217 GCA_964416885.1 uncultured Iamiaceae bacterium | reverse complement strand
GCGATGGTGTGGCCGACCATGTCGGGGATGATCGTGGAACGGCGGGACCAGGTCTTGATGACCTTCTTCTCGCCCTTCTCGTTCAGGACGTCGACCTTGTTGAGCAGGTGGCCGTCGACGAACGGGCCCTTCTTGAGTGAACGCGGCATTCGGGGTTACCTCCGCGAGCCGCGGGTGCGGCGGCGCCGGACGATGAGCTTCTGGGACGGCTTGTTGGTGTCGCGGGTACGGCCCTCGGGCTTGCCCCAGGGCGAGACCGGGTGGCGGCCACCCGAGGTCTTGCCCTCGCCACCGCCGTGGGGGTGGTCGACGGGGTTCATGGCGACGCCACGGGTCTGGGGGCGGACGCCCTTCCAGCGGTTGCGGCCGGCCTTGCCGACCTTGACCAGCTCGGCCTCGGCGTTGCCGACGACGCCGACGGTGGCGCGGCAGTCGATCGGGACCCGGCGCATCTCGGTGCTGGGGAGGCGCAGGGTGGCGAACTCGCCCTCCTTGGCCACCAGCTGGACGCTGGAGCCGGCGCTGCGGGCCATGCGCCCACCGCCGCCGGGCTTGAGCTCGACGTTGTGGACGGTGGTGCCGACCGGGATGTAGCGCATCGGCATGGCGTTGCCGGGGCGGATCTCGGCGCCCTGGCCCGACTGGAGCCGGTCGCCGACCTCGACGCCGCGGGGGGCGAGGACGTAGCTCTTGGCCCCGTCGACGTAGTGCAGCAGGAGGATCCGGCAGTTGCGGTTCGGGTCGTACTCGACCGCCGCGACCTTGGCCGGGACACCGTCCTTGGTGCGCTTGAAGTCGACCTGGCGGTACTGGCGCTTGTGGCCACCGCCCTTGTGCCGAGCGGTCTTGTGGCCGCTGTTGTTGCGGCCGCCGGTCTTCGGGTTGGGACCGGTCAGCGCCTTCTCGGGCGTGGTCTTGGTGATCTCGGAGAAGTCCGAGACGGTCTGGAACCGGCGACCGGCGCTGGTGGGCTTGCGCTTGCGGAGGGCCATCTCTCAGATCCTCAGTTCTCGAACAGGTCGATCGAGTCGCCCTCGGCGAGGGTGACGATGGCCCGCTTGGTGGACGACGTGCTGCCGACCTTGCCGGTGCGGCGGTTGCGCACCTTCTTGCCCGGGCGGTTGAGCGTGTTCACCTTCAGCACCGTGACGTCGAAGATCGACTCGACGGCGTCGCTGATCTCCGGCTTGGAGGCCGAGGGGTGGACGATGAACGTGTACTGGTTCGACTCGAGCAGGGCGTAGGACTTCTCGCTGACGACCGGCTTGAGGAGCACCTGGCGGGGGTCCTTCACGACTCGTCCTCCTTCTCCAGGCTCGGGGCGGACGCATCGCTCGGCACGGTGGCGGGGGTGAAGATCACCCAGTCAGCGACGAGCACGTCGTAGGCGTTGAGCTCACCCGGCACGAGGATGTGGACGTCGGTGAGGTTGCGGAAGCTCTTCCAGGTCCCCTCGTCGGCGGCCGCCAGGACCAGGAGCACCTTGCCGGTGACCCCGAGGTCGGCCAGGGCGGTCGCCGCGGCCTTGGTGCTGGGGGCGTCGAAGCCGAAGTCGACGACCTTGACCTTGCCGTCGGCGGCGCGGTCCGACAGGGCCGAGCGGAGGGCGAGGCGCACCATCTTCTTCGGGGTGCGCTGGGCGTAGCTGCGGGGCTTGGGGCCGAGGGCGACGCCGCCACCGGCCCACTGGGGGGAGCGGATCGAGCCCTGCCGGGCCCGGCCGGTGCCCTTCTGCTTCCAGGGCTTGGCGCCACCGCCGGCGACCTCGGCCCGGGTCTTGGTCGACTGGGTGCCGGCCCGGCGGGCGGCGAGCTGGGCGGTGACCACCTGGTGCATCACCGCGGCGTTGGGCTCGATGCCGAAGATGGCGTCGTCGAGCTCGGCCGAGCCCTTGGTCTTCTTGCCCGTGGCGTCGAGGACGTCGATGGCGCCCATCAGGCCTCCTTCCCGGCGGCCTTGACCGCGTTCCGCACGAGGACGAGCCCGCCCTTGGGGCCGGGCACCGACCCCTTGACCAGGAGCAGGTTGCGATCGGTGTCGGCCCGCACGACCTCGAGGTTGAGGGTGGTGACCTTCTCGGCGCCCATGCGGCCGGCCATGCGCTGGCCCTTGAACACCCGGGCCGGGGTGGCGCAGGAGCCGATCGAGCCCGGCTTGCGGTGGTTCCGGTGGGCACCGTGGCTGGCGCTCACGCCGGCGAAGCCGTGGCGCTTCATGACGCCGGCGAAGCCCTTGCCCTTGCTGACGGCGGTGACGTCGATCTTGCCGCCCTCGGCGAGGATGTCGACGCCGAGTGTCTGGCCGACCGAGTACTCGCTCACGTCGTCGAGGCGGAGCTCGACCAGACGGGGCCCGGGGTCGACCCCGGCCTTCTCGTACTGGCCCTGCACCGGCTTGGTGAGCTTGGTGGCCTTCTTCTGGCCGAAGGTCACCTGGAGGGCGCTGTAGCCGTCGCGTTCGGGGGTCTTGATGTTGACCACGCGGACCGGCTCGACCTGCAGGACGGTCACCGGGACGACGTTGCGCTCGCCGTCCCAGATCTGCGTCATGCCGAGCTTGGACCCGACGATCGCTTTGGTTGCCATGGCTCTCTTCTCTCGCGGAGGAACGGGAGGTCCGTTCACGCGCACGCTCCGCTCGGGCGGGCCCGGCGGAGCGTGGTCTCGGTTGTGCCGTGCGGTTCCCGGTCCTCGGACCGGGCGCACACGGACGTCGATTCGGCGACGGGACCGGACCTGGTCAGGTCCCGTGCACGGAGAGGACACTGTACCGACCGCCCCGGAGCCCGCCAAGTCGACACACAATGGGGTCAGACCCCTTCGTGTGCCGACCGGGCCCGGGCCGGTCACACTGGTCGCCGTGACCTTCGCGTCGACGCTGCTGGCCGAGCTCGTCGCCACCTCGGCGGTCGTGGCGGCCACGACCAAGCGGACCGAGAAGCGGGACGCCCTCGCCGCCCTGCTCCGCCGGCTGGAGCCCGGGGAGGTGGCGGTGGCCGTGGGCTTCCTCACCGGCGTCCCGCTCCAGGGCCGGATCGGCGTGGGCTGGCGGACCCTCCGGAACGCCGCCCAGCCCCCGGCCACCGTCCCGACGCTCACCATCGAGGAGGTCGACACCGCCCTCACGACCCTCGCCGGGCTCCGCGGCACCGGCTCGGGCACGGCCCGGCGGCTGCTCCTCGGCGAGCTGCTGGCCCGGGCCACCACCGCCGAGCAGACCTTCCTGTTCGGCCTCTTCGGGGGCGAGCTCCGACAAGGGGCGCTGGCCGGGGTCATGGCCGACGCCGTGGCCCGCGCCGCCGACGTCCCGGCCCCGATGGTGCGCCGGGCGACGATGCTCGGCGGCGACCTGCCCACCGTGGCCCGGCTCGCCCGCACGGGCGGGGCCGCGGCCCTGGCCGCGGTCGGGTTGGAGGTCGGCCGGCCGATCCAGCCCATGCTCGCCTCCACGGCCGAGACGGTGGCCGCCGCGGTCGAGGACCTCGGCGACGCGGTGGTCGACTGGAAGCTCGACGGCATCCGCATCCAGGTCCACCGCCGGGGCGACGACGTGCGGGTCTGGACCCGCAACCTCAACGAGATCACCGGCCGCCTCCCGGAGGTGGTCGAGCTGGTGCGGGCCCTGCCGGCCGACCACCTGGTCCTCGACGGCGAGGCCCTCGTCGTCGACGACGAGCTGCGGCCGGTGCTCTTCCAGGACACGGCGTCGCGGGTGGGCGCAGGGGGTGACGAGGCTCCGGTGGCGGTGCGGCCCTGGTTCTTCGACCTGGTGCACCGCGACGGCGTCGACCTGGTCGACGCACCGCTGCACGAGCGCCGGGCGGCCCTGCACGAGGTGGCCGGGGACTGGACCATCCCCGGCACCCGCACCTCGTCGCTCGACGATGCCGCCGCCGTCCTCGACGCCGCCCTGGCCGCCGGGCACGAGGGGGTCGTGGTCAAGGCGGCCGGCTCCGCCTACGAGGCCGGGCGGCGGGGCCAGGCCTGGCGGAAGGTCAAGCCGGTCCATACCCTCGACCTGGTGGTCCTGGCCGCCGAGTGGGGCCACGGCCGGCGCCACGGGTGGTTGTCGAACCTCCACCTGGGCGCCCGCGCCGACGACGGCGACGGGTGGGTGATGGTCGGCAAGACGTTCAAGGGGATGACCGACGAGCTGCTGGCCTGGCAGACGACCGAGCTCCAGGCCCTGGCCACCGGCGAACCCGCGAATCGGCCAGAGGCGCCCGGCGGGCCCCCGAGTGGGCCGGAAGCGCCCGGCGAGCCCCCGAATGGGCCGGAGGCGCCCGGCGAGCCCGCGAGTGGGCAGGAGGCATGGGTGGTGCCCGTCCGCCCCGAGCGGGTGGTCGAGGTCGCGGTCGACGGCGTCCAGCGTTCCACCAAGTACGCCGGCGGGGTCGCCCTCCGCTTCGCCCGCCTGGTCCGCTACCGCCCGGACAAGGCCCCCGCCGACGCCGACACCCTCGCCGCCGTCAAGGCCCTCGCCCTCCGCTCCTGACCGGTGGAGCGGCTCGGATAGGTTCCCGGACGGCGCAACCCGGCCGGGCTCCGGAGACAGAGGCACAGCACATGGACGAGGCGAGCGCGACGGGCCCCTTGCTCCCCGTGGAGGGCAAGGAGACCTGGGACCGGCACCCGGCCGACCGGGCCCGGCTGGCCACCTCGCTCCTGATCCTGGCGCTCGGGCTGGCCGCGGTCGCCTGGCGGCCCCACACCGTCCGGAGCGTCTCGAGCGACCTGGTGCAGTTGCTCGACCGGCTCCCCGAGCTGCTCCAGGTGGTGCTCGCCGGAGCGCTCCAGCTCGTCGCCGTGGTCGCGCCGATCATCCTCGTCGCCCAGCTGGTCTGGGGCCGGCGGTGGCGGCTCTTGGCGGTGGGCGCCGCCACCGCCGGGCTCGGCGCCCTGGCCACCTCCCTGCTCCAGGGCTGGCTCGACCAGGTGGTGCCCCCCTCGGTGCTCGCCGAGGCCGAGGCCGACTCGTGGCTGACCGGCCGGTCGTTCCCGTCCGGCGCCTACCTGGGGGCGACCGCGGCCGCGGCCACCCTCCTCCTCCCGAGCGTCCCCCGCCGCTGGCGGCGATGGCTGGTCGGCGGGGTCGCCCTCGCCGCCCTGTGCCGGATGCTCACCGCCTCGGTCGTCCCGGTGAACGTGGTCGTCATCCTCGCCCTCGGCGCCGCCATCGGGTCGGTGGCGCTCATCGTGCTGGGTGCTCCGACGCGGCGGGCCTCGATCGCCGACGCCACCGCGGGGGCCGTCCGGGCCGGGGCCCCGATCGCCGACGTCACGCCGTTCGACGAGAAGGGCGGGACCCGCCGGTTCACGGCCACCAGCGACGGCCAGCCGGTGCTCGTCACCCTCGTCGGGCGCGACGACCGTGACGCCGAGGTCTTCTCCCGGGCCGTCCGGTCGCTGACGACCAAGGCCTTCGACGAGCAGCCCCTCCGCCTCCGGGGCACCACCCGCCTCCAGCACGAGGCGCTGTGCACCCTGGCCGCCCGCCGGGTCGTCCCTGCACCGGACGTCCTGGGCGTGGGCGAGACGCCCGAGGGCGACGCCGTGCTCGTGGTGACCGCACCGGAGGGGCGGCCGCTCGACGAGCTGCCGGCCGGGGCGGTGCCGCTCGACGCGATGTGGGCCGCAGTGGCCCGGTTGCAGGCCCGTCGGGTCGCCCACGGCGCCCTCACCCTCGCCGCCTTCCGGGAGCGACCCGACGGTGTCGCGGTGACCGGCTTCCGCTCCGGCGAGGTGGGCGCCGACGACGAGGCCCTGGCCGCGGACCTCGCCGACCTGCTGGTCTCCTCGGCCGCCCACGTGGGCGTCGAGGCCGCCGTGACGGCCGCCGTCGCCTCACCGCTCCCCCGCGCCGCCCTGGCCACGGCCCTGCCGCTGGTCCAGCCGCCCGCCCTCACCATCGCCACCCGACGCGGCGTCGACGGTCTCGAGGACCTCTGCGCCGAGGTCCGCACCGCCCTCCAGGGGGCGCTCGACCTCGAGGAGGTCGAGCTCCTCGACCTCGCCCGCATCACGCCGGCGAAGATCATGAGCGCGGCGGGGACGCTCTTCCTGTCGATCCTGGTGGTCGCCTTCGTCGGCAACCTCGACACGATCGGCGAGGCCCTCCGGGAGGTCGACTGGGCGGTCCTGCCCGTCCTCGTCCTCCTCGTCGTGCTCAACACCTTCGCCGGCGGGTGGGGACTGGTCAGCGCCGTCACCACCGCGCTGCCGTTCCTGCGCACGACGGAGGTGATGCTCGCCCAGGGCTTCCTCAACCGGTTCACCCCGGCCAACGCCGGCGGCATGGCCCTGCGGGCCCGGTACCTCCAGAAGAACGGCGTCGCCCTCGCCGACGCCGCGACCAGCGTCGGCCTCACCAGCGCGGCCAGCGGGGCGGTGCAGGCGGTCCTGCTGGTCGGCACCTACGCCTGGGCCGGATCCTCGGGCTCCCTCGGCTTCTCGCTGCCGAAGGCGAGCACCCTGGCTGCGGTCGTCGTCGTCATCGGCCTCGTCGGCGGCGTGCTGTACGCCACGCCCTGGGGCCGCCAGGTGGTGTTCGGGCGGCTCGGCGAGGTGGTCGGCGGCGCCTGGCAGAACCTGCGGACGCTGGCCACCGACCCGACGAAGCTGTTCGGGCTGTTCGGCTCGGCGCTGGTGAGCAAGGTGATCATCATCGTCTCCTTCATCGCCAGCTGCCGCGCCGCCGACGTGACGCTGGCGACGGCGCAGCTCACGTTCCTCTACATGACCGCCAACACGGTGGCCAGCGCCGCGCCCACCCCCGGCGGCGTGGGCGCCATCGAGGCCGCGCTGATCGCCGCCCTCACCGGCGCCGGCGTCGAGCCCACCATGGCCGTCTCCAGCGTCGTCGTGTTCCGGCTGGCCACCTACTGGTTCCCGGTACCGCCGTCCTACGTCGCCCTCCGCCACCTCCGCGCCGTCGACGCCGTCTGACGGCGTCCCTCAGCGGGGGCGGAGGACGAGCGACACGGCGGTGGCGACGTGCCAGACGGCGTGGGGCTGGAGCACGGCGTCGGGCCGGCACAGCGGCCCGCCGGAACGCCCCAGCACGTGGGCGGCCGCGCCGAGGCCGAGCACCCCGAGGCCGAGGGCCGACGTCCCGCCGGTGCGCACGGCCCGGGCCGCGCCGACCACGGCCGCCGCGCCCCCGATGGCGGCCTGGGCCACGGCGCTGGTGCGCGGATGGGCCAGGACCGCGGCGACGGTCGGGATCACCGCCAGAGCGGCCGGCGCGACCTCCCGGCCGGCGAGGGCCTCGGCATCCTCGACGGCCATGGTGCCGAGCAGCGAGAGCAGGGACGCGTCGTGCGCGTAGCGGCCGAGGGCGGTCCCGGGACCGTGGTAGGCGACGCTCCCCAGCCCGGCCGCGACCGCCGCCCACCCGAGGGCCTGACGGGGCGTCGGCTCGGGCCGCGGCGGATGGTCGCGCTCGGCCCACAGCACCGCGGCCCCGGCCACGACGTAGGCCAGGCTCGAGACGGTGTTGACCGGCTGGGCGACCGCGCCGGGGCGGCACCGCTCGCAGTCGGCGGCGGCCACATGGCTCATCCGCCCGCCCCGGTCTCGTACTGGGAGCGGATGTGGTCGCCGGAGCGACCGGTTCCGCTCCCAGTACCGGTGAGGGCGGCCTGGGTCGCGGCGACGACCTGGGCCCGGCGCTCCCGGACCTCGGCGAGCTGGCCCCGACGGTCGACCAGGGTCCGCCACCGGAGCAGCCCCAGGGCCAGGGCCCGGGTCCGCTCGACCAGGACGAGGGCGACGATGCCGAGCAACGGGGCCACGAGGAAGGCCAGGACGTTCGGCCCGGCACCGACCCGGTCGAGGGGCTCGGGGCCGACGACGACCTCGATCGGCGCGGTCACCTGCCGGGCCAGCTCGCCGAAGGCCCCCGTCGTGCTGTCCTGCCAGGCCCACACCGCCCACATGGCGGGGAAGGTCACGGCGGCGGTCAGCAGGCGCACCGTCCCCTTCGAGACCGGCGCCTTCACCACCAGCCCGGCCAGCAGGACCAGGATGGCCGGGACGAGGTTGGCGAAGAGCCCGGCGACCGCGAAGGGGCTGAGCACGACGCCGAGCACGGCCAGCACGACGAGCCGCCGGACCAGCGGGCGGACGACCTGGCGGCGGGCGACGTCGGCGTCGTCGAGCCGGACGAAGCCGAGCAGCATCCGGTAGCGGGCGACCAGGTCCACGAGCGCGGTGCGGGCCGCCTCGTCGAGGCGGGCCAGCCTCCGGGCCCGGCCCTGGACGTCGGCCAGCAGCGGCACCTCGCCGTCGACCGACAGCGACGCGGTGGCCGCGGCCGCGAGGGCGAGCGCCTCCTCCGTGGTGGCGAAGTGGGGGGTGAGGTCGTTGAGGGCACGCTGGAGCCGATCGGTGAGGGCGCGCACCGCGGCCCGGTCGTCCTCCCCCTCCGCCACTGGGCCGACCTCGATCGGCGACCCGTAGCTCACCAGCGCCCGCCCCCGGACCTCGACCTTGTCCTCGTAGGTGACGCCGACGGGCACGATGCGGACCCCCTCCACGCCGGCGCCGGCGGCCTCCAGGGCGATGCGGGCGGCACCGGTGCGCAGCGGGCGCATGGTGGGCTCGTCGTGGGTGGTGCCCTCGGGGAAGAGGGCGACCATGTGCCCCTCCCGCAGGGCCTCGACGGCCGAGTCGAACATGCCGTCGTTGGACCCCTCGGCCGCTCCGTCGGCGCGTCGGTGCACCGGGATGACGCCGGCGAAGTCGAGCAGCACCCGGGCCACGGCGACGTTCCACAGCGTGGCCTTGGCCAGGAACCGGGGGAAGAGGCCGAGCCGGGCGACGATCACGACCGGGTCGACGAAGCCGTAGAGGTGGCTGGCGGCCAGGACCACCGGGCCGTCGGGCGGCCGCTCGCCCTCGACCTCGACCGTCCGGAAGAAGGCCCGGGTCAACGCCCGGGCCAGCCCCACGATGACCCGCTGACGCATGCGCACCGCCGCACGGTACTCCTGGGGCGGAGGCCGCCCGAGGCTCAGCGGAACGAGATGGTAAGGCCCTGCGACGGCCCCGGGTCGCGGCCGCCGCGCCGGCGCCACGCCCGCCAGAGCTGGGTCGGGACGACGAGGAGCTGGAGCGCGAGCCAGAACGCTCCGACGAGGATCCCCAACGGCTTCCAGCTCCCGACCTCGGTCAGGTCGCCCCGGGGACCGAGGCACACGAGGGTGGCGCTGGTGGCCGTCCCCCCGTTGCGGCCGCTGCTGGTCGAGTACTCGACGACGCGGGCGTCGGGCTGGTGGTCCGGGCAGAGCAGCGGCGCCGTCACCTTCAGCACGCCGGGCACCGGGCTGATCACCAGCCAGGGGAGCGAGACGGTGAGCACCAGGATCACGCCCTGGGCGATCAGCAGGCGGGGGACCAGCCTCACCGGAGCTCCTCGTCGACGGTGACGGTCTCGAGGCGGGTCGCGAGGACGACCGACGCCCGGGGCCCGGCCTCACCGGCCCCGACCGTGACCGTGACCGTGACCGAGTCGACCCACGCCCCCTCGGGGGCGGCGGCGCGGGCCCGGTCGACGGCGGCGTCGAAGGCCTCCGCCGACACCGCCGACGCCGGGAACGTCCGGGCCGGGACCTCGTCGGCCGGCACCACCCGCTCCGGCCCCTCGACACCCCGGCCGCCGTACAGGCCGCTGGTGCCGTAGCGGTAGGAGACCGGCCCGGCGCCGTCGTCGACGACGACCACGACGGTGGCGAGGGTCGCGGTGGCCGAGACGACGGTGTCCAGGGGCCGGCCGACCTCCGCCTCCACCGCGGCGAAGGCCTCCTCGACCAGGGCGCCGGTGACGCCGCCGCCCCGGCGTTGGGCCTCGGAGGTGACCGCCCCGCGGTTCACCGCGCCGATCCCCACGCAGCCGGTGAGCGCCGACACCACGATCAGCCCCACCATCACCTTCACGGCCCGTCGCACCGGTCCTCCTGGTCCCCCGGGGAGCGGTTCCCCGATGGCTCGGACGGTACGGCCGGGCCGGTTCGGCCGTCGTGAGCAACCACTACACAATCGCGGCCCGGACGCGAACGAAGGGCCGCCCCGAGGAGCGGCCCTTCGTCAGGATCGGATCGGGCCGGAGCCCGGGCGGTCAGCCCTTCTTGGTGCCGTAGCGGCTGCGGGCGTTGGCCCGGTTCGGCACGGCGTTGGCGTCGAGGGCGCCCCGGATGATCTTGTAGTTCACGCCGGACA
>CAYQGF010000099.1:0-10276 GCA_964416885.1 uncultured Iamiaceae bacterium | reverse complement strand
ACGGAGTGAGCGCCAGCGAACGAGTGACTGAGAGGTCATGACCACAGGATGGACTGCATCTCGGAGTAGGCGTGGAGGCCCCAGACGCCACCGTCGCGGCCGACCCCGGAGTACTTGAACCCGCCGAACGCGGCCTCGTGGTTGCGCTGGAGGGTGTTGATGCCCACGTTGCCGCACTCCAGCCGCTTGGCCACGGCCATGCAGCGACCGGTGTCGCCGCCGAACACGTAGGAGAACAGGCCGTAGTCGCTGTCGTTGGCGAGGGCCACGGCCTCGTCGTCGTCGTCGAACGGCATGGCCACGATCACCGGGCCGAAGATCTCCTCCCGGGCCGCCGTCATGTCGTTGGTGGCGTCGGCCAGCAGGGTCGGGGCGACGTAGAAGCCGGTGTCGAGGTCGGGCCGCGTGCCGCCGGCGATGGCGTTGGCGCCCTGGTCGACGGCGGAGCGGACGTAGCCCTCGACCCGCTCCCGGTGGGCACCGCTGATGACCGGCCCGAGGACGGTGTCGCGCTCCAGGGGGTCACCGACCTTCAGGTGTCCGGCCATGCCCGCCATCTTGGCCACGACCTCGTCGTACTTGGACCGGTGGACCAGGAGCCGGGTCGGCGAGGTGCAGATCTGGCCGGAGTGGAAGGTCCAGGTGCTCGACACGTTGGACACGACGGTCTTGACGTCGGCGTCCTCGAAGACGATGGCGGCGCCCTTGCCGCCCAGCTCCAGCAGGAGCCGCTTCATCGAACGACCGGCGACCTCGGCGATCCGACAGCCGACCGCAGTCGACCCGGTGAAGCTGATCATGTCGACGTCGGGCGAGGTGGTGATGGCCTCGGCGGCCTCGACCGTGTCGGCGCTGACGACGTTGACCACGCCCGGCGGGAAGCCGGCCTGCTCGAAGGCCTCGGCCAGGAGGATGGTGCCCAACGGGTCCTGCACCGGCGGCTTGACCACGATGGCGTTGCCCATGGCGAGCGCCGGCGCCATCTTCCCGGCCATGTTGGTGATCGGGAAGTTGTAGGCGGCCAGGCAGGCGACCACGCCGACCGGCGCCCGGTGCTCGACGGCGCCGACGATCCCGCCCGGGGCGAGGGCCGTGGTGGGCATGACCGCCGGGGGGATCGGGACGTCGACGTCGACCGGCCGGGCGTAGTAGCGGAAGCGGGCCGCGGCCTGCGGGACCTGCATCGACTTGGCCACGCGCATGGTGGCGCCGGTCTCGGCCTGGGTGAGCGGGACCAGTTCGTCGCGGCGGGCGTCGATGATGTCGGCGACCTGGCCGAGCAGGGCGCAGCGCTCGGCCACCGGCGTGGCGGCCCACGCCTTCTGGGCCGCCCGGGCCGCGGCGCACGCCGCCTGCGCCTGCTCGACGCTGGCGTTGGGGGCCACGCCGACCACCTGCTCGGTCGCCGGGTTGCGGACCTCGTAGCCCCCACCGGCAGCCACCCACTCCCCGCCGATCAGCAGCCGGTAGTCGTGGTCAGGAGCGATCGTCACGACGGCGAACTGTAACGCGTTCTAGTTCCGGCGCCGGCGGTCAGCCGAGCGTCTCGTCGACGTAGCACCACCGCCACGCCTCCCCGGGCTCGATGCTCCGCATCACCGGATGGCCGGTCTCCTGGAAGTGACGGGTGGCGTGGCGTTCCGGGCTCGAGTTGCAGCAGCCGACGTAGCCGCAGGTCAGGCACATGCGGAGGTGCTCCCACCCGTGACCGCTGTCCCGGCACCCGTCGCAGCCCTCGTCGACCGACCGAGGGGCGAGGTCGGACGCGGCCTCGACGTGGCCACACGACGCCGGGCCCGGCACCACCAGGGTCCGCCGTCGCTCGTCGGCCCGCGCCCGGTCGACGCTGTCGAGGATCCCCTCCTCGACGTCGAGGGCGCCGAGCACGGCGGCGAGCACCTCGTGGGGGACGCTGCCCTCGTCCCGGATGCGGAGGACCTCCTGCCGCTCGGCGACCAGCATCTCGAGCCGCACCCGGTCGAACTGCTCGCTGGGCGTCTCGCCGGTCCGGCCCAGTCGCTCCCAGGCCGAGTCGACCCGCTCGGTGCTGCGCTGGCGGAGCCTCTGCTCGACCTGCGGCAACAGCCCCTCGCTCAGGGCGTCGAGGCGGGCCAGCCCGGCCACACCCGCCCGCTGCACGACCTCGGCCCGCAGCAGCGTGTCCTCCCCCGGGTCGGGGGCGGCCAGGTGGGTGCGGCGGATGAGGGCGGGGAGGGTGAAGCCCTGGCCCAGCAGGGTGCTGGCCGTGACCACGAAGGCGACCAGGACGAGGACGCTGCGGTGGGGCGTCTCGGGGGGCAGCGCCGAGGCCGCGGCCAGGGTGACCACACCCCGCATCCCGGCCCACGACAACACGGCCGGGTAGCTCCACGGTGTGCGCTCGCCAGGGAAGAGCAGCAGGGACGACACGGCGACACCGACGATCCGCAGGAGCACGATGGCGGCGACGGCCGCGGCGGCGATCAGGGCGATCCGGGGCGCGCTGATGTCGCCATCGGCGACCCCTTCGACGACGGGCCGGAGCTGGAGCCCGATCAGCAGGAAGACGCTGTTCTCCAACAGGAACTGGATGGTCGTCCAGGTGCCGCGCTCCAGCAGCCGGGAGCGGGCCGGCTGCATCGCGTAGGCGGTGTGGCCCAGCACGAGCCCGGCGACGACCACGGCGAGCACCCCGGAGGCATGGATCTCCTCGGCCGCGATGTAGGCGGCGAAGGGGGTGATCAGGGCGATGGCGGTGTCGCTCAGGGCGTCGTCCAGGCGCGCCCGGGCCCGGCCGACCACGAGGGCCACGGCGAGGCCGACGGCGACGCCACCGACCGCGGACACCACGAACTCGACGGCGACCTCGCCGGCCGTGACCGACCCGGTGATGCCGGCGATGGCGGCGTGCAGGCAGACCAGGGCGGTGGCGTCGTTGACGAGGCTCTCACCTTCGAGGATGGTGACCATGCGGCGCGGGAGCCCGACCCGGCGGGCGATCGCGGTGGCGGCCACGGCGTCGGGCGGGGCCACCACGGCGCCGAGGGCCAGGGCCGCGGCGGCCGACACCGGCGCGACCCACCACACGACGGCGCCGACCCCGACGGTGGTCAGCACGACCAGCCCCACCGAGAGGGCGAGGATCGGCCGGATCTGGTTGCGGAAGTCGTACAGGGACGTGTGGAGCGCCGCCGCGTAGAGGAGCGGCGGCAGGATGCCGGTCAGCACCACCTCGGAGGGCAGGACGACGTTGTCGTAGCGGGGCAGGAAGGAACCGGCGACGCCGACGAGCACGAGCACGAGCGGCGGCGGGAGGTCCCATCGTCGGACGCCGGCACCGACTGCGGTGACGACGACGACCAGCAGGACGAGGTCGACGACGGGCACGGCGTCCGATTCTGCCGCATCGACCGAGGTCGGGATCGACCGAGGTCAGATGGGCGACGAGCGCCGGGCCTGGAAGGCGGGTTCAGGCCTCGATCGACCGGCAGTCGCGTTCGGAGAGGCCGTTGGGCGCGAAGCCGTCGAGGCCCGGGTCGCCGAGGACCGACGCGACGAAGGCCTCGGCGACCTCGGCCTGGTCACCCGACCTGACCGCCTCGGCCCGGCGGGCGTAGCCGGCGGCGCGGTCCGCGGCCAGCTCCACCACCTGGGCCCAGGCCTCGGGATCGGGCGCCTGGTCGCCGTCGACGGCGACCAGGTCGTCGTGCGTCGCCTCCCACTCCTCCCCCACCCGGTCGAGCGCGGCCACCAGCGCATCGTCGGCCGCCACCTCCTCGCCCTCGTACACCGCGACGAAGGCGTCGAGGACGACGTCCAGGTCGTCGCGGAAGCCATTCGCCCGCCGCCGGGTGACGACGGTGGAGCACGCCGTCGCCGCCGCCGCGACGAACGCGGCGTCCTCGGGTGGCGTCCCCGTGCCCACGGCGACGATCTCGCAGTCCCGCCCGACCAGGTCGAGCGCTTCGAAGGGGGCGCTCGTCGGTTCGTCGGGCGCCGAGCCGACCGCGAGCCCGCCGGCGGCCTCCTGCCAGTCGGGGGCGGCGAGGACGGCGAGACGCTCCTCCAACCGCTCCACCTCGGCGTCGATCCCGCCGAGCACCTCGTCCCATGCCGCGGCGTCGTCGACCTCGGCCTCGGCCAGCCGCTCCCGGTCGGCGACGAGCAGGTCGCGCCACGCCTCCAGGGCATCGGTCGCCGCCTCGGCCTCGTCGGGGGCCGGTGGGGTGTCGTCACGCCCCCACAGGACGACCTGGAGGGCGGCCTCCCGTCCGGTCTCGGCCACGTCGGCGTCGCGATCGTTGAGCACGGCGGTGCAGAGCTCGGCCGGAGTGCGGGGACCGCCGCGGTCACCGGTGCCGACCGGGCCCGAACCGGGCGCCTCGGTGGCCGGCGGGCCATCGCTGCTCGCGTCGTCACCGCCGCAGGCCCCGGTCACGACGAGGAGGGCCACGGCCAGCGCCCCGACGACGCCACGGTTCGTCATCTGGTGAAGGGTAGGGGCCGGCCGCTCAGGCCGTGGACATGGCCCCGAGCTGCTCCCGACGGAGGCGGGTGGTGCGGTGCTCGGGGTCGGTGTCGAAGCGGGGGATGACCTCCCGGCCGAACAGCTCGGTGGCCTCGATGACGACCTCGATCGGGGTCTCCTGGGAGAGCATCCCGAAGGTCATCTGGTCGGCGCCGACATCCTCGAAGCGCTGCACCACCTTGGCCACCTCGTCGGGGTCGCCGATGGCCCACTCCCCCATCTGCACCGCGATGTCGACCTCCTCGGCCGAGTAGGGCGGGAACAGCTCCGGCCACTGCGGCGTCCCGGGCGGCTTCGGGAAAGTGTCGAGGTACCGGAACAGCAGGCTCTTGTGGTAGTGGCCGCGGGCGTCGCGCAGGTACTCCCGGGCCCGAGCACCGTCCTCCAGGCAGAGCATCGAGGAGGTCACCATCACGTTGTCGTTGACGTAGCCGCCCACCGGATCGGCGCTGGCGACCTCCTTCTTGTAGGTCTCGATCAGCGGGGCCAGCTGGTCGGACGTCCCGGTGGTGAAGCACAGGACGCCCAGGCCGAGCTGGGCCGCCTTGGCGAACGTCGGCGGGCTCCCGGCCGCGACCCACAGCGGCGGGTGGGGCCGGGTGAGCGGCTTGGGGAGGACGTTGCGCTCGGGGACGGCGAAGAACTGGCCGTCGAAGGCCGGGTAGGTGCCGGGCTTCCACATCTCGACCAGTTGCGGCAGGACCTCGTCGAACATGGCCTTGGTGAGGTCGGGCTCGGGGATGCCGAAGCCCTGCTGCTCGGTGGTGGAGCTGCCCCGGCCCATGCCCAGCTCGAAGCGGCCACCCGAGAGGTGGTCGAGCATGGCGACCTTCTCGGCGGTGCGGAACGGGTGGTTGACCGGCGGGGTGATGTTGAAGATCCCCGAGCCGATGTGGATCCGCTCGGTGGCCGCCGCGCACCACCCGAGGAAGGCCTCGTTGGCCGAGAGGTGCGAGTACTCCTCGAGGAAGTGGTGCTCGGTGGCCCACAGGTACTTGAAGCCGGAGCGGTCGGCGGCCTTGACCCACTCGAGCTCGTGCTGGAGCCGGACGTGCTCGGCGGCCGCACCGTGCTCGTCGACCATCGAGGCCGGCACGTACATCCCGTTGAAGATCCCGAACTCCATGGCGCCGGACTGTAACGCGTTCTCGTTTTCCGTCTGGCGTAACGTCACCGGTGTGCGGCGCTACCGGTGCGAGGCCAACCACCGGTGGGAGGGCTTCGTCCACCGCCCCGGCGACATCGTGGTGAGCACCCGCTCCAAGTGCGGCACCACGTGGGTGCAGATGGCGTGCCTCCTGCTGGTCCACCAGGAGGTTCCGATCCCCGCGCCGTTGGCGACGCTGTCGCCGTGGCTCGACTGGGACGTCGAGCCGATCGACGCCGTGCGCCGCCGGCTGGCCGCCCAGCCCCACCGGCGGGTGATCAAGACCCACACCCCGCTCGACGGCCTCCCTCTGCACCCCGAGGTCACCTACGTCGTGGTCGGCCGGCACCCGCTCGACGTCGCCGTCTCGTTCTTCCACCACCTCCACAACCTCGACCGGCCGCGCCGGGCCGAGCTGCGGGGCGGGCCGGTCACCGCCGAGGGCACCCCGCCGTCGGACCTCACCGCCTGGCTCGACCGGTGGGTCGACGACCCGACCGACCCGCTCGACGCCCTCGACACGCTGCCCGGCAACGTCCACCACGTCCGCGACGCCCGCGACCGGGCCGCTGAGGGGACCGCGGACGTCGTGTTCCTCCACTACGACGACCTCGTCGGTGACCTCGACGGCCAGATGCGGGCGCTGGCCGTCCGGCTGGGCGTCGACGTCCCCGAGGACCGCTGGCCGGAGCTGGTCGCCGCCGCCGGGTTCGACGCCATGCGCTCCGACTCGGCCCGGACCGTGCCCGACCACCTGGGCATCGTCCGCGACCCCACCGCCTTCTTCCGGGGCGGGCGCTCCGGCGACGGGTGGACGGCCTGCACCCCCGCGCAGCGGGAGCGCTACGCCCGCCGGGTCGCCGAGCTGGCCGACGACGAGCTGGTCGCCTGGCTCCACGGTCGCACAAAGGCACACAAAGGGGTCTGACCCCTTTGTGTGCCTTTTCGTCGGTCAGGGGCGGACCTCGTAGAAGGCGTTGACGGCGTGGTCGACCGGCAGCTTCCGGAAGCGGGTGAAGCCAGCCTGCTCGGTGATCTCGCGGGCCACCTCCGGGGTGAGGCCGAGCGTGCCCAGGCCCTCGCCGCCCGGCTCCGACAGGGCGCTCGACAGGCAGCTGAGCACGCTGGTGCCGTACATCAGGGCGGCCATCGGGTTGCGGGCCACGTTCTCGGCGTAGCTCGACCGGGCCTTGATGTCGACGATCAGCCAGGTGCCGTCGTCGGCCAGGGCGGCCCGGACGGCAGCGGCCGCGCCCCGCGGGTCGGTCATGTCGTGGAGGCAGTCGAGGGTGAGGGCCAGGTCGACCGAGCCGTCGGTGGGCAGCGGGTCGACCCGGGGGTCGTGGAAGCTCACGTTGGCGGCGTCGGCCGCGGCCCGCCGCCGCTCGGCCGCCTCCAGGGCGTGGGCGGAGATGTCGTAGCCCCGGAACCGGCCGGCCGGGAAGGCCTCGGCCAGCAGCATGAGGGCGCCGCCGGCGCCACACCCGAGGT
This sequence comes from uncultured Iamiaceae bacterium, assembly GCA_964416885.1. Lineage (GTDB taxonomy): Bacteria > Actinomycetota > Acidimicrobiia > Acidimicrobiales > Iamiaceae > Iamia. Next base: position 3,131 of record CAYQGF010000099.1, on the reverse strand, counting down.
CGAGGGCCTGGCCCCCGCCGGCCAGCCGGTCGGCCACCCCGTCGAGCAGCGGCACCACGTCGGCCACCAGGTGGGCCCGGTACCACGGCTCGAAGCCCCGGGCGATGCCCTCGGCCACGTCCGGACCGCCGGTGTCGTAGTCGTGGCCGAGCCCGGTGCGGAAGCTCTCGGGCAGGCGGTCGAGGGCGGCCATGGACTCGGGCAGGTGGTGGAAGGAGCCGACGCCGTAGGCCGGGCTGTCGGGGTCGGCCAGCACGGCGATGCCGGCCGGCGACAGGGCGACGCGCTCGTCGTCGCCGATGTCGAGGATGTGCGCCGCGCCCTGGTTGTGCGCCCACTCCTCGACCCAGCGGGGGTGCAGGCCGGTGCGCTCGGCCAGCTCGGCGGGGCTGACCGGGCCGTCGGCCTCGGCCAGGGCGGTGTAGAGCCCGAGCCGGTCGCCGAGGTGGATCATCCCCGCCGTCACCGCCCCCTGGAGCTGGGAGAAGACGGTGAAGGCGAACAGCCCCACCTCGGCGTCGTCGGGTGCGGGGCGGGTCTCCATGTCTCGTTTGTACCATCGCCCCCGATGACCAGCCTGGACACCTTCCGCGCCTCGGCCGCCACCTTCATCGCCGCCGCGATCGAGGACGGGACGGCGTGCCGGGCCTTCGGGGCCATCCTCCCGCCCGGCCTCCACGACCGGGCCCGGGGCTGGCAGCGCCACATGGCCGAGCACGGCTTCGCCGCCCTGCACTGGCCGGTCGAGGCCGGCGGGCAGGGCCTCACCCGCGCCCACACCGGCATCTGGGCCGAGGAGTGCGCCCGGGCCGAGGTCAGCCCCTACCTCAACCTCCAGGGCATCGTCCTGGCCGGCGAGGCGATCCTGCGGAGCGGCACGCCCGCCCAGCAGGCCCGATTGCTCCCGCCCACGGCATCGGGCCAGGTGCTGTGGTGCCAGCTGTTCTCCGAGCCCGGCGCCGGGTCCGACCTGGCCGCGCTGGCCACCCGGGCCGACCCCGCCCCCGACGGCGACGGCTTCGTCGTCACCGGGCAGAAGACGTGGTGCTCGAACGGCCAGCTGGCCGAGTGGGGCATCCTGCTGGCCCGCACCGGGGGCCCCGGCCACCGGGGCATCTCGTTCTTCCTGCTCGACATGACGCTCCCGGGCATCGAGGTCCGACCGCTCCGGCAGATGACCGGCGCCGCCGAGTTCACCGAGGTCTTCCTCGACGACGTGCGGGTGCCGGCCGACGCCCTCCTCGGCCCGCTCGACGGCGGGTGGGGCGTGGCCATGGGCGTGCTGGGCGACGAGCGGGGGTCGAGCGACGCCTCCGGCCTGATCGGCCTCGACCGGCGCCTGGCCCGACTGGCCGCCCTGGCCGCGACCGACGGCGCGGCCCGGGACCGGCTGGCCGAGGTCCTGGTGCGGGGCCACGCCCTACGGTCGATGTTGGTGGCCTCGGGGGGCGGCCCCGGCGCCGGCTCGGCGGCCAAGCTGCTCCGCACCGAGCTGGAGTCCGACGCCAGCCGCCTCGCCGTCGACCTCGCCGGCCCGACCGGGATGCTGGCCGGCGGGCCGACCGATGGCTTCCTCTACTCTCCCGGCATGACGATCGCCGGCGGCACCAGCGAGGTCCAGCGCACCATCATCGGCGAGCGCGTCCTCGGCCTCCCGCGGGAGCCCCGCCCCGAGCGGTAGGCCTCAGAGCCGCACGACCCGGGCGCCCGTGCCCGCGGTGACGGCGGCGATGTCCTCCACGTCGCTGGTGATGACGACGACCTGGTCGTCACCCCGCTCGTGGGCCACCGCACCGATGTGGGCATCCGCCGGCGACACCCGGTGCTCGGCCCGCAGCCGGGCGGCGATGTCGGTCGAGGTCTGATCGAGGTGGTGGTCGACGATGCCGAGCCGGTTCACGCCCGCCCACCGGGCCGCCGTCCGGTCCCACCCGGCCTCCACCCGCACCGTGGACGGGACGACGAGGAGGACCTCCCGCTCGTGGGCGTTGACGTTGGCCTCCGCCATCACCAGCGCCCTCCGGTGCTTGCTCGATCGGACGCTCCCGAGCGCGTGCACCATCGCGGAGTCGAGCACGAGGACCTCCGCCATCAGGCCGCGGCCTCCCGCATCCTGAGGTAGCCGGACACCCACGCCAGGACGGACTCGTAGTGGGCCTTCTCGCCCAGGTCGGCGACGGCCCGGTCGATCAGGTCCGGGTGGTCGGCCGCGGGGTGCCCGAAGACCTGGGCCGCGCCGAAGGCGACCTCGGCGAGCGTCGGCCGGGCCTCCGGGTACCGGGCGTAGTGCTCGTCCAAGGCCGCTCGGACCTCGGCCTTCTCGGCGTACTGCTGGTTCTCCACCGCGAGCTCGACGAGCCGGTCCCTCAGACCGTCCACGATCAGCTCGGTGAGCGACCGGGCCAGACCACCATCGACGGCCGCCTTGGCCGCCTGCTGGACGTCCTCGGGGAGGCGCACCGACGTGGCGACGGTCTGCCCGCTCATGGCCCCATCGTACCGCGTGGCGCGGTACGCGAACCCTGCGCCCTACGGCTCGAAGGGGAGCTGGAGCATCTCGATGGCGTTGCCGCGGACGAGCTTGCGGACGACGTCGGTGGGGAGGTTGCCCATCAGCTTCTCGCCGACCTCCCGGCTCTTGGGCCAGGTCGAGTCGGAGTGCGGGTAGTCGGTCTCGAAGCAGATGTTGTCGATGCCGCACTTCTCGATGTTCTCGAGCCCGTAGACGTCGTCGAAGAAGCAGCCGTAGACCTGGCGGTAGTAGTAGGTCGACGGCGGCTCGGGGACGATGTCGGCCACGCCGCCCCACGCCCGGTTCTCGTCCCACACGTTGTCGGCCCGCTCCAGGATGTAGGGGATCCAGCCGATCTGGCCCTCGCTGTAGGCGATCTTCAGCTCGGGCAACTTCACCAGCCAGCCCGAGAACAGCCAGTCGGTCATCGAGCTCATGGCGTTGCCGAAGGTGAGCGTCGAGCCCACCGCGGCGGGGGCGTCGGCCGAGGTCGACGGCATCTTCGACGACGAACCGATGTGCATGTTGATGACGGTGCCGGTCTCGGCGCAGGCCTGGAAGAACGGCTCCCAGTAGTCGGTGTGGATCGACGGCAGCCCGAGGTACGGCGGGATCTCGC
>CAYQGF010000098.1:0-10316 GCA_964416885.1 uncultured Iamiaceae bacterium | reverse complement strand
GGCGCCCTGGGCTTCGCCGACCCCGACGCCGGGATCGCCTTCGGCTACGTGATGAACCACCTCGTCCCTCGCTGGCAGAGCACCCGCAACCGCGCCCTGATCGACGCGGTCTACACCGCCCTGGCGGCCGACGGCTAGGCCCGGCTCGTCGCGACGAGGCCGAACATGGTGAGCGCCATCGAGAAGCGGCCCTCGCGTGCGGCCGTCCCGATGGTCGCGACGAAGCGCTCGCGGTCGGTGGACCGGAGCTGGCCGACGTCCACCAGGTTCTCGGCGAGGCTCGACATGGAGAAGCAGCCGGCCGGAGCGGGCGACGCGTCGGGGTCCCAGGCGTCCCACGTCTCCGTCTCCGTCGTCCGGGCCACCGGCTCGAGCCCGGCGGCCCCGGCGAGGTCGGCGAGCCGCCGGCCGACGTTGGACGGCCGGCCTCGTTCGGTCCGCAGGGCCTCGCGGACCCGCCGCGTGAGGTCGTCGTCGCCGACGTGGACCTCGAACGTCGACCAATCGGTGTCGAGGAGCGACACGAGGCCGCCCGGTCGGACCACCCTGGCCATCTCCGCCACCGCGGCGCCCGGGCCCGTCACCCACTGGAGGCACCGCTCCGACCGCACGACGTCGAAGTGGGCGGTCGGCTCGTCGAGCGCCCGGGCGTCGCCCACCGCGAAGCGGGCCCGACCCGGCGCCCCCTGCGCCCTGGACCGGGCGGCGGCGATCATCTCGGCGGACGTGTCGACCCCGACGACCTCGCCGTCGGGCCCGAGGTCGGCGGCCAGGGCCAGGGCCGCGTCACCCAGCCCACAGCCCACGTCGAGCAGCCGCTGGCCGGGACGGAGGCCCAGGTGCCGGCGCTCCCAGGCCCGCAGCCGCCGGGTGGCCGTCCAGCGGCCGTGTCGTCCATCGTCGTCAGCAGCACGTCGACGTTCGGGTCGTCGTCGACCCGCTCGTAGCCGAGGCCGTGCGTGTCCTCCGGCTCCACGGCACGCGACGCTAGGACGGCAGGTCGGGCTCCAGCCCGCCGGGGGCGGCGGCGCACCGGCACGACCGCTCGACCGGCACCGCCTCCAGCGCCGCCACCATCACCGCCCGCAGCTTGGGGATGTTGGCCTCGAAGGTGGCGAACACCTCGGCCTGGGTGACGGGGGCGACGGTGGGGTCGTCCTCCACGCCGACGTCGTAGTCGGTGATCAGGGCGGCCGAGGCGTAGCAGAGCCCCAGCTCCCGGGCGAGGGCGGCCTCCGGCATCTGGGTCATGTTGATGACCGTCGCCCCCTGCTCCCGATGGAGCCGGGACTCGGCCCGGGTGGCGAAGCGCGGCCCGGGGATCACGACGACCGTGCCGCCGTCGTGCACCGGCAGCGCCCCCGATGTCGCCGCCCCGGCCAGCAGCGCCGACCGCAGCGTCGGGCAGTACGGGTCAGCCAGCGAGACGTGGTTCACCGTCGGCCCGTCGAAGTAGGTGTCGGCCCGGCCCCAGGTGCGGTCGATCGCCTGGTCGAGCACGACCAGGTCGCCGGGGTGGAGGTCGGGGTGCAACGACCCGGCCGCGCACGGCCCCAGCACCCGGGTGACGCCGAGCGACCGCAGCGCCCACAGGTTGGCCCGGTACGGCACCCGGTGGGGCGGGAGCCGATGGCCCGGCCCGTGCCGGGCGAGGAAGGCGACGGTGCGACCGTCGACGTCGGCCAGGTGGACCGGCCCCGAGGGCATGCCCCACGGCGTGTCGAGCTCGATCGTCTCGCTCCCGTCGAGCAGGGCGGTGAAGCCGGAGCCGCCGATGACCGCCAGGTCGGCGGTCGGGGTCACGCCGAGCTCGAGCCCGACGTGCTGGCGCTGGTCTCCTTCTTCGTCGACGAGGTCGACGAGCTGGACGACGAGTCGGAGGACGAGCCCGACGCGCCCGACGAGTCGTCCTTCTTGGTCGCGCCGCCGCTCTCGGACGACGACGAGGACGAGGTCGACGAGGGGCCGCTGCCCGACGAGCGGCTGTCGTTCTTGTAGAAGCCGCTGCCCTTGAAGGAGATGCCGACGTTCCCGAACAGCTTCTTCAGCGGGCCGCTGCACTCGGGGCACTCGGTGAGGGCGTCGTCGGTGAAGGCCTGGTAGGCGTCGAAGGTGTGCCCGCAGTCCTTGCAGCGGTACTCGTAGGTCGGCATCGGCGTCTCCGCAGCGTTGGCACTCGACAGGGGAGAGTGCCAGGGTACTGGCCGGCGGCAACCCCGGAGCAACCGCGGCCGGCCGCTGCCCCCTCCAGCGAGTAGGAACGCACCCGTGCAGACGCCCCGTTCGGTCACCACCGCCGTCATCCCGGCCGCCGGTCTCGGCACCCGCTTCCTGCCCGCCACCAAGGCGCAGCCCAAGGAGATGCTGCCGGTCGTCGACAAGCCGGCGATCCAGTACGTCGTCGAGGAGGCGGTGCGGGCCGGCATCGACGACATCCTCATCATCACCGGGCGGGGCAAGCGCAGCCTGGAGGACCACTTCGACCGCAACTTCGAGCTCGAGTACTTCCTCGGCGAGAAGGGCAAGCACGACCAGCGCGAGCAACTGGTCGACATCGCCGAGCTGGCCGACATCCACTACGTCCGCCAGGGCGAGCCGCTCGGCCTGGGCCACGCCATCTCGGTCGCCCGCAAGCACGTCGGCGACAACCCCTTCGCCGTGCTCCTCGGCGACGAGTGGATGCGCTCCGACGCCCGCCTGCTGGAGGGGATGATCGAGACCTACGAGCGCTACAACCGCTCCGTCATCGCCCTCAAGGAGGTCCCGCCGCAGGAGATCTCCCGCTACGGCTGCGCCCGGCCCGAGCCCGTGTCCGATCGGCTGGTGCAGGTCCTCGACCTGGTGGAGAAGCCCGATCCCGCCGTCGCCCCGTCGAACCTGGCGATCATGGGCCGCTACGTCCTCACCCCCGAGATCTTCGAGGCCCTCGAGCGCATCGAGCCCGGCTCCGGGGGCGAGCTCCAGCTCACCGACGCCATCGCCCTCCTGCTCCAGCACCAGGCGGTGTACGGCTACACGTTCAGCGAGGGCCGCTACGACACCGGCCAGGTCCTCGACTACCTCAAGGTCATCGTCGAGCTGGCCTCCGAGCGCGACGACCTCGGCCCCGAGTTCCGGCAGTTCCTGGCCGACTTCGTCCGCGCCCGCGACCTCTAACCCGCGACCAGCACCCAGGCCGTCGCCTCGCCGCCGGGGCCGGACGCGAGGGCCAGGACCCGGTCGCCGGCGATCGTGATGGCCCAGTCGCGCGGGGGCGGGTCGGGCACCGGTGCCGTGCGCCCGTCGACCGGGTCGACGAACGTGCTCTGGCCGCAGACCCCGACGTAGGCGACCCCGCTCGTCGCCTGTCCGGCCACCGGGCCCTCGCAGGACCCCAACGGCAACGATCCGCTCCACCGGAGGACGCCGTCGTCGAACCCGGTGGCCTGGATGCCGTTGCGGTCGTAGAGGACGATCGTCCGCTCGCCCCCGATCACCGCCACCTCGTCGACCTCGGCGGGGCTCGGCCCCATCCGGACGAGGGCCGGGGCCGACGTGGTGAGGTCGACCAGGTCGAGCCAGGCCACCTCGACGTGGGGCGCGTCCGGCTCGCCGGCCTTCCGGGCGATCACCAGGTCGTCGGTGCCGGCTCCGGCGATGGCGGTGTCGGTCAGTCGAGCCGTGTCGTCATCCGACGCGGTGCCCCACGGGAGGTCGGGCCCGTCCCGCCAGGTGCCGGTGCCGGGGTCGAGGGCGGCGACGCCGAGGGCATCGGCTCCCTCGACCCGCCCGCCGGCGACGATCAACTCGCTCCCGTGGACGGCGATGGCCGGCTCCAGCCGGGCCGCCCGTTCGTCGGTCGCGACCACCTCGGTGGCGCCGGTGGCCAGGTCGATCCGCACGACCTCGCCGATGGCGGGGCGCCCGTCGTCGGTCGTGGCCGTGCTGCCGCCCACGACCCAGGCCACGTCCCCGTCGATGACGGCGGTGGCGGCCCACCGCCCGGCCACGCCCTCGGCCGCCTCGATCCGGCGCCACTCGCCGGTGCCCAGGTCGAGGACGGCGCCGTCGGCCCGCGGCCCGGGCTCGCTCTCGCTGCGGCCGCCCCACGTCAGGAGGTACCGGTCGCTGGTGGCCACGGCCTCGGCTTCGCGGCGGCCCAGCGCGAGCGGAGCGGTGGCGACCTCCTGCCAGCGGCCGGTCGAGGCGCCGTCGAGGTCGATGGGGCTGGTCGGTACGGCCACTGGCTCCGGCGGGCCAGGCGGGGCCGCCGTCAGCGCCGCGGTGATGGCGGGGTAGGCACCCTCGCCGTCGGGGGCGTCGGCGGGCGAGCCCAGGTCGACGTACAGGAGCACGTCGCCGACCGCGACCAGCCGACCGACCTCGGTCGGCGGGTCGGGGAGCTCCACCCAGTCGCCCGAGGCCGGGTCGACCCCGACGATCCCGCGGCACAGGCTGCGGACCACGACCGTGCCAGCGGCCACGGCCGCGTCCATCGGGCCCTCGCAGGCGTCCACCGGGACGTCGGCCTCCCAGCGGGGTGGGCCCCCGTCCGGCCCGACGCCGACGAGCCGGGTCCCGAAGGCCTCCTGGGCGACGACGGGGCCCGAGCCGGTCGGGAGCACCCGCATCTCGGGCCCGAGCAGGCCGGCTGGCCCGACGGGCGTGGAGCCCCCGTCGGTGACCGAGGCGGTGGCGGCGTCGAGCCGGGCCAGGTCGAAGCGGGGCCCGTCGCCCTCCTCGGTGTAGCGGCCGAGCAGGACACCGTCTCCGTCGGGGGCGGCGATGGCGGTGCCGGGGAACCCGAAGAACTCGTCCGCCACCGTGTCCCACGGCAGGTCGTCGCCGTCGCTCCAGGTGCCGGCGGCGACGTCGAGGACGCTGGTGCCCCGGTCGTAGGCGTCACCCCGGCGTCCGCCGGCGACCACCAGCTGGTCGTCGGCGACGGCGACGACGGGGTAGGTGCGGGCGGCGCGGACCGAGTCGGCGACCACCTCGGCGGTGCCGGTGGCCAGGTCGATGCGGACCACCTCGCCGCTCAGGTAGCCGCCGTCGCCTCCGTCGGCGCCGTCGCTCGGGCCCAGGCGACCGCCGACGACCAAGGCCACGTCGCCGTCGACCACGGCCCCGGCGCCGGTTCGGCCGGCGACCCCGGGGAACGGCCCGAGCCGTCGCCACGCCCCGGTGCGGACGTCGAACACGGCGCCGTCGCCGAGGGGTGGGTCGGCGCTGCGGTCGACCGACCCGCCCCACACCAGGAGGTAGCGGTCGCTGGATGCCCAGGTGACCCCCTCGCGGTCGTCGAGGAGCGGGGGAGGGTCGAGCTCCGTCCATCGCGCGTCGTGCAGTTCGGTCGGGTCGGGGGCGGCGGCGACCGGGGTGCCGCCTTCGGCGGTGGACGGGGTCGGTTCGGAGGAGGGACCGGTCAGGACCGGGTCGGGGTGGCCGCCGGGTCGGGCCAGGACGGTGACGGTGCCGGCCACGAGCAGGAGGGCGGCGGCGACGGCCAGGGCCCGATGGCGGGTCTCGCGCCGGTGGTGGTGGGCGAGGCCGGCCGTGACCCGGTCCTCCAGGTCCGGGCTCGGCCTGACCCGGGCCGCGGCCCGCTCCAGGACGGCGAGGGCCGCGGCCGTGTCGGTGGGGCCGGTGGCGTCGGCGTGGTCGTGGGCGTCGGCGGGGTCAGGCATCGGGGGCTCCTTCCGGGGCGGCCGCCCGGAGGCGGCGCAGGGCGCGGTGGGCGTGGGACTTGACCGTCCCGAGCGGCAGCCCGAGGGCGGTGGCGACATCGGCCTCCCGCAGGTCGAACCAGAAGCGCAGGACGAGGACGGCCCGCTCGTCGGGGCTCAACCCGTCGAGCAGGTCGGCCACCTCGGCCCGGTCGGCGGCCGTGGCCTCGGCGGACGCCACCGTCCCCCCGGGGTCGGCGTCGGCGACGGGGATCGCTCGTCCGACCCGGGCCTGCAGACGGCGGACCTCGTTGACGGCGACGACGCGCAGGTAGCGGCCGACGTCGTCCACCCGGCCGGAGCGCCACGGCCGGTAGGTCCGCAGAAAGGCCTCGACCACGGCGTCCTCGGCCAGCCCCTGGTCGCCCCCGGCGGCGAGGGTGCAGCCCCGCACCAGGTCGGGGTGGTGCTGGCGGAAGACCTCCCCGTAGCGCTCGTCCACGACCCGATGACCCTCCCTGTCGCCCGGATGGTTGCAGCCCCGGCGCGATGCGTCATGGTGACGGGGTGCGGTCAACCATGGCGGTCGCTCGCCCGTCTCAGTGACGTGACCGAAGGGCCCGACGCCGCGCTCGACCGGCTGCGCGCTGCCTACGACGCCCATGCCGCCGGGCTGCTGCGCTTCGCCGTGGCCCTGACCGCCGACCGGGCGCTGGCCGAGGACCTGGTGCAGGACGCCTTCGTCCGGCTCCACCGGGCCGCTCGACCGCCTGCCGAGGGCGCCGTCGCCGCCTACCTCCGCCGGACGGTGGCCAACCTCGCCGTCGACCACCACCGGCACCGGGCCGTGGTCGAGCGACGGGCGCCCGCTCCGGTGGGGTCGGCCGCGTCGGCCGAGACGGCGGTGATCGAGGGCGACCGGGCCCGCGCCGTCGCCGCCGCGGTGGCCGCCCTGCCGGCCCGGCAGCGGGACTGCGTCGCCCTGCACTACTTCGCCGGCCTGAGCGACATGGCCGTGGCCAACGAGCTCGAGATCTCGCCCGGCTCGGTCAAGACGCACCTGCACCGCGCCCGGGCAGCGCTCGCCGTGACCCTGGAGGAGCACCGATGACCGACGCCGACCAGGTCCTGCGCGCCCACGTCGACGCCGCCGCGACCGCCACCCTCGACCCCGCGGCCTGGGATGCCCTCGTCGCCCGCGTGGAGGCGCCCGGCACGGGCGGCGCCGACCACCGCGGGCCCGGGCGTCGGTGGCTGGCCGCCGCGGCAGCCGTCGTCGTCCTGGGCGCGGCCGCGCTGGTGGCCACCCGGGCCTCCGACGACGACACGGTGCGGACCTCGCCCGGCCACGACACCACGGCCCCGGTGGCCCCGGTGCCCGTCGAGCCCGGTTCCCACCCGACGAGCGCGGTGGCGCTCCTCGACGTCGACGGCGACGGGCTGGCCGACCTGGCCCGCTTCGACGGTCTCGGTCCCGGCCCCGCGCCGGGCCAGGTCGCGGAACCCGAGGTCACCCTCCTGGTCCCGTCGTTCGCCGCCGAGGTCGAGGCTGGCAGCTCCGGCGTCTCCGCCGTCGACGTCGGCCCCGACGGCGTCGCCTACGTCGAGCTGTGCTGCGAACCGGCGGTCGGCCAGGTCGTGCGGGTCGCCCCCGATGGCTCCCTGGAGCACCTCGCGTCCGGCCAGGCCCCGGCCATCTCCGCCGACGGGGCGCGGCTGGCGGTGTCGGACCAGATGCTTGGGGTGCGGGTCGTCGACCCTGCGACCGGCACGACCCAGGTCGAGCTCGGCCTGCCCGACCCCGACGGAGGGTTCGTGTCCCGGCTGACCTGGTCACCGGACGGGGCGCGGGTGGCGGCCGAGGTCACCACGGTCGGGCCGTCGGGCGTCGACGGTGTCTACGTGGCGATCCGGGACGTCGACGACCCCGCCGGCACCTGGCGCCGGCTGGACGACCGAGGCACCGGCTGGGCGATGCCGGCCTTCCTGGCCGACGGTCGCCTCGTGGTCGGCGCCGACGCCTCGTTCGTCGACGGCGGCCTGGCCCCGGTGGCCACCTCGATGGTCGTCGTCGACCTGGACGCCGGCGTGTCGCAGTGGCGGTTCGGTGGCGTCCCGCTGGTCTCGATCGACGCCACGGCCGACGGGCGCTGGCTGGTGGCCGTCTCCGAGGGGGGAGCGCTGCGGGCCTTCAGCGGCGACGACCTCCACGACGCCGGCACCGTGGGCCAGGTCGACGGTCCGGTCTTCGCCGCCTCCTGGTAGGAGAGACGCGTCCGGCCACTACCGTCGGCCGGCATGCGCCCGCTGAGCGAGGTCCGTGACCTGGTCCTGGCCCGCTGCCCCCGGCTCGGCCCCGTCGACCTCCCGCTCCTCCAGGCCCACGGCTGCGTGCTGGTCGACGACGTCATCGCCGAGTCCGACCTCCCCGGCTTCCCCAGCTCGGCCATGGACGGCTTCGCGGTCCGAGCAGCCGACATCGCCCCCGCCACCGCCGACCTCCCGGTGGTGCTGGAGGTGGTCGACACGGTGATGGCCGGTCGGGCGTCGGCCCGCAGCGTCGGAGGCCGGCAGGCGATCCGGATCATGACCGGCGCACCGGTGCCGGCGGGCGCCGACGCCATCGTCCCCGTCGAGCAGACCCGTCACTCGCAAGGGGAGCGGGGCCGCGACGAGACGGTCGCCATCCTGGAGCCGGTGGCGGTCGGCGCCCACCTGCGCGGGGCCGCCGACGACGTGCGAGCCGGCACCGTGATCGTCCCCGCCGGCACCCGGCTCGGCCCGGCCCACGTCGGCCTGCTGGCCGCGGCCGGGCGCATCGAGGCGCGGGTGACACCCCGGCCGCGGGTCGGGGTCATCTCCACCGGCGACGAGCTGGTCCCCCCGACCCGGGGCCTGGAGCCGGGCCAGATCCGGGACTCCAACCGGCCCATGCTGCTCGCCCAGGTCGCCGAGACGGGCTGCACGCCCGTCGACCTCGGGTGGGTCCGCGACGACGTCGACGCGGTGGCCGCCGCTCTCCGGGCCGCCGCCCACCGTTGCGACATGATCCTCACCTCCGGCGGGGTCAGCATGGGCGAGGCCGACGTGGTCAAGCTCGTCCTCGACCGGATGGGCGACCCCGAGTGGGTCCAGGTCGCGATCCGCCCGGCCAAGCCCTTCGCCCTGGCCACCGTCGACGGCGTCCCGCTCCTCGGGTTGCCGGGCAACCCGGTCTCGTCGTTGGTGTCGTTCGAGGTCCTGGCCCGCCCGGCGCTGCGCCAGATGATGGGGCTGGTGCCGCTCGACCGGCCCCGGGTCACGGCCCGCGCCGGTGTCGCCCTCGCCCGCCGCCGGGACGGGAAGGAGCACCTGGTGCGGGTCACCCTCCACCACGACGGCGGGGCGCTCGTCGCCCGTCCGGTGTCGGCCCAGGGCAGCCACCAGCTGCGCGCCACCGCCGACGCCGACGCCCTGGCGGTGGTGCCCGACGGCGACGGCATCGCCGCCGGGGCGCCGGTGACCGTCATCGTGCTCGACGTCGAGGCCCTCGCCCCGACCGACGAGACGGCGTCGGACGGCCCGGCCCCCGCCCCGGCGCCGCCGCCCCCCGAGCCCGCACCTGCGACCCAGGGCGGCACCTCACGTTGGAGCCTGCGACGCCGAGGTCACGGCCAGCCCTGACGGCGCACGCCCTCCATAGGCTGCCGGGGTGGTGCAGCCCCTCGTCGACGGTCACGGGCGCGTCCACCGCGACCTGCGGATCTCGGTCACCGACCGCTGCAACCTGCGCTGCACCTACTGCATGCCGGCCGAGGGCATGCAGTGGCAGCCCCGGCACGAGCTGCTGACCTTCGAGGAGGTCGAACGGCTGGCCCGGGTGCTGGTCGAGCGGTTCGGGGTCGACGCCATCCGCCTCACCGGGGGCGAGCCGACGCTCCGGGCCCACCTCCCGGCGCTGGTCGAGAAGTTGGCCGCCCTCGACACCGACCTGAGCATCACCACCAACGCCACCACGCTCGACCGCCTGGCCGAGCCGCTCGCCACCGCCGGGCTGCGACGGGTCAACATCTCGCTCGACACGTTGCGCCGCGACCGCTTCGTCGAGCTGACCCGCCGCGACGACCTGGACGCGGTCCTCGCCGGCATCGACGCCGCCCAGGCCGCCGGGCTCGCTCCCGTGAAGCTCAACGTCGTCGTCATCCGGGGCGTCAACGACGACGAGGTCGTCGACCTGGCTGCCTTCGGCCGACAGAAGGGCCTCGGCGTCCGGTTCATCGAGTTCATGCCGCTCGACGCCTCCGGTGCGTGGCAGCGCGACGCGGTGGTGTCGCAGGCCGAGATCGTCGATGCCATCGACGCCGTCCTCCCGTTGGAGCCGGTCGGTCGGGGGACGGCGCCGGCCACGCTCTGGCGGTACCGGGACGGGGGCGGCGACGTCGGGGTGATCCCGAGCGTCACCGCTCCGTTCTGCGGCGACTGCGACCGGATCCGGCTCACCGCCGACGGCAAGCTCCGCACCTGTCTCTTCGCCACCGACGAGACCGACCTCCGAGCGCTCGTCCGCTCCGATGCCCCCGACGACGTCATCGCGGCGGCCGTGGCCCGGGCGGTGGGGGAGAAGGGCCCCGGGCACCTGATCGGCCAGCCCACCTTCATCCGCCCCCGCCGCAGCATGTCCCAGATCGGGGG
>CAYQGF010000097.1:6534-10361 GCA_964416885.1 uncultured Iamiaceae bacterium | reverse complement strand
CTGGTCCTGTCCAAGAAGCGGGCCCAGTACGAGCGGGCCTGGGGCGACATCGAGGCCACCAAGGAGCGCGAGGGCACCGTCACCGGCCCGGTCATCGAGGTCGTCAAGGGCGGCCTGATCATCGACATCGGCCTCCGGGGCTTCCTCCCGGCCTCGCTGGTCGAGCTGCGCCGGGTCCGCGACCTCCAGCCCTACGTCGGCAAGGAGCTCACGGCCAAGATCATCGAGCTCGACAAGAACCGCAACAACGTCGTGCTGTCGCGCCGGGCCTGGCTGGAGGAGACCCAGAAGGAGCAGCGCGAGGAGTTCCTCGACAACCTCAAGCCCGGCGAGGTCCGCAAGGGCGTGGTGTCGAGCGTCGTCAACTTCGGCGCCTTCGTCGACCTGGGCGGCATGGACGGCCTGATCCACGTGTCGGAGCTGTCCTGGAAGCACGTCGACCACCCCGGCTCGGTCGTCGCCGTCGGCGACGAGGTGTCGGTGCAGGTGCTCGACGTCGACCGCGACCGCGAGCGCATCAGCCTCTCGCTCAAGGCCACCCAGCAGGACCCGTGGCAGGAGTTCGCCACCAGCCACCGCGTCGGCGAGCTGGTCTACGGCCGGGTCACCAAGCTGGTGCCGTTCGGTGCGTTCGTCCAGGTGGGCGATGGCATCGAGGGCCTGGTCCACATCTCGGAGATGTCGGCCCACCACGTCGACCTCCCCGAGCAGGTCGTCACCCCCGGCGAGGAGCTGTGGGTGAAGATCATCGACCTCGACCTCCAGCGCCGCCGGATCAGCCTGTCGATCAAGCAGGCCGCCGAGGGCGGCATCGTGGCCGCCGAGTACCAGGAGCACTACGGCGAGCACGCCTACGACGCCGAGGGCAACTACATCGGCCAGGACTGGGCCGAGGACCCGGCGGTCGAGGAGGCCTGGGCCAGCTACGAGGCCGAGCAGGGCTACGCCACCGGCGAGGCGCCGGTGCCCGCCGAGGCGCCGGCGCCCGCCGAGGAGCCCCCCGCGGCCGAGTGAGCCGGGGCCGAACCGGCCCGTTCCGACCTGTCCCCCGGGGCGGCGCGACCGACGGTCGCGCCGCCCCGTGGCGTTCGGGGCAGAACCCGCGACGACACATTCCTGGTCGAAACCCTCTCGGCGGCGCCGACCCCGCCGACAGGTGACTCCACGGCTGGGTGGCGAAAGCCGCCACCTGCTCCCTCCGCGACCACAAGGGGTTCCCCGTGGGCTCTCGCCGCACCCTCATCACCATCGCCGCCATCGCCGTCGGCGCCCTCGCTGTGTTCCTCATCTACGGCTACACCTCGTCGGTGAAGGACGAGGCGTTCGGCGAGGCCGAGCGGATCAAGGTCTACGTCGTCAAGCAGCCCGTGGCCAAGGGCACCTACGGCGAGGAGGCCCAGCAGGGCGCGCTCGTCGTCGAGGACGAGATCCCCAAGCGGTTCTGGCCGGAGAACGCCATCCGCAGCTTCGACGACATCGCCGGCAAGGTCGCGGTGGGCAACCTCGCCGTGAACCAGATCGTGACCACCGACATGTTCGCCGAGCCCAGCACGGTCCAGAGCACGTTCTCGGACCGGCTCGAGAAGATCAACGACGAGGACCAGGTCGCCATCACGATCCAGGTCGACCAGGTGCGGGGCGTGGCCGGCCTCCTCCAGCCCGGTGACTTCGTCAACATGATGCTGACGAGCGCCTGCGGCGCCGGGGAAGCGGCCGAGGGCGAGGGCGGTTCGACCGGCGGACCTCAGGCCAACGCCTACATCCCCGCGGATCGGGGTGACCCCAACGACCCCGAGACCTGGGAGCAGGGTGAGTGCGAGCAGGCCGACCTCTACGAGAAGGACCTGGAGGACCTGCCGGCCGAGCTGACGGAGCCCGGTGACCTGGTGACCCCGAGCACCCGGTTCAGCGCCCGCTACCTCATGCAGAAGGTCCAGATCCTGGCCATCGACCAGACCCCGGTGCAGATGCCGGGCGAAGCGGTGTCGTCGGCCGAGGGCGAGACGACGGCACCCGCCGTGTCCTCGGGCCTGATCACCCTGATCGTCCCGGCCCGGGCCGCCCAGTACATCGCCTCGATCGAGCCGGGTGACATCTACCTGACGCTCGTGCCCCGGGACTACACGCCGGTGCCGCTCCCGGGCATCGACGCCAACCACGACGCCCTGCCGGGCGAGGACCCCGAGATGCTGACCCCCTACGGCCCCGAGGGCCCCGGCGGAGAGTGACCCCCGCATGACGAGTTACCTTGTCGACGGTAGGCAGAGCGGGAACTGGGGGGACCCGCGGTCCTCGGAAGGCCACCAGGTGAGCGCGTCGCAGTCCTCGAACCCCATCCACATCGCCGTGGTGGAGACCGAGCCGTCCGCTCGGGCCCGGCTGGCGATGCAGCTCGGCTCGGGGGTGTTCGACTACGAGCACTTCGAGGACTTCGCGGCGGTGCTCAACGGCACGCCCACCGTGGTCGTGCTCGGCCCCTCGTGCGCCGACCCCTACAACCTGGCCTCGCTCGCCGCCGTGCTCCAGCCCCGCCCCGAGGTGGGCGCGGTGCTGGTGGCCGAGGAGCTGTCCACCGACGTCTTCCAGCAGGCCATCCGGTCCGGTGTGAAGGACGTCCTGGCCGCTCCGGTCGACACCGCCCAGCTCCAGGAGGCGTGCCGTCGGGTCGCCGACTCGGTCAGCTCCCTGGGCCGGGTCGTGCCGGGCGTCATCTCCGAGGAGGAGGAGGGCGAGGGCGGTCGGGTCATCACCGTCTTCTCCACCAAGGGTGGCGCCGGCAAGTCCGTCGTGGCCACCAACCTGGCCGTCGCCCTGGCCCAGCGCACCGAGGAGACCGTGGTCCTCGTCGACTGCGACCTCCAGTTCGGTGACGTGGCGGTCATGCTGAAGCTGGCCCCCCAGCACACCATCGTCGACGCCGTGAACTCGATCGACCGGCTCGATGCCGGCTTCCTGTCCAACCTGCTGGTCGACCACCCGCCGTCGGGGCTCAAGGTGCTGCCGGCCCCGCTGGAGCCGGCCTACGCCGACCAGATCAGCGCCGACCACGTCCGCCACATCATCGCCGGGCTCCGGTCGGTGGCGAAGTACGTCATCGTCGACACCCCGTCGTACTTCGACGACAAGGTGCTGACGCTCATCGAGGACTCCGACGAGATCCTCCTGGTGGCGGGGATGGACATCCCCAACATCAAGAACGTCAAGATCGGGCTCCAGACGATGCGGATGCTCGACACCCCGAACTCGAAGATCCACCTGGTGCTGAACCGGGCCAACACCAAGGTGCGGCTCGACGTCAGCGAGGTCGAGCGGACCCTCCAGATCAAGGCCGAGACCCAGCTGCCGAGCGACATCGTCGTCCCGCAGTCGATCAACAAGAGCACGCCGGTCGTCCTCGACGCCCCCCGCAGCTCGATCGCCAAGGCCTTCGAGCAGCTCGCCGACCGCTACATCCCCGCCCCCACCGGCAAGCGCCGCCGGTAGCGGCCGCGTCGACCCCGTCCGGCGGTCGTCCGGCGCGCCCACCCCGTCCGGCGGTCCTGGCACCCCGGTCCGGCGCGACGCAGTCCGCAATCGTTCCGGCGCGGTCCACCAGGAACCCGCCGGGCCTATGGGTTGCGGTTGGTCCGGGTCGCACGTGGTGTCAGACACCTACCGCGCGGCCTGCGCGGGAGGTCCGGCTGCTCGACTGGGGCACGGTAGGTATCTGACACCGGCGCGTCGGTGACCGCTGGAGGTGGTGGGCGCGCGGTCCACCAGGAACCCGCCGGAGCTATGGGTTGCGGTTGGTCCGGGTCGCACGTGGTGTCAGACACCTACCGCGCGGC
>CAYQGF010000097.1:0-6434 GCA_964416885.1 uncultured Iamiaceae bacterium | reverse complement strand
TGCGCGGGAGGTCCGGCTGCTCGACTGGGGCACGGTAGGTATCTGACACCGGCGCCGGACGACCGCTGGGCGTGGTGGGCGCGAGGGCGGACCGTCACCGAGTGCGGGAACCGGGGGACAGGCTCACAACCCGGGGGGTCGCGCCGATGGTGGTGCGATGTCCCTCTACAAGCGCCTCCACGAAGCCAATCCGCAGCAGACGGGGCTCAGCGCGGCGAAGCGCCGGGACCCGGTGATCGACGAGCTGCGGCAGAAGATCCACCACCACCTGATCGACGAGCTCGGCCCGATCCTCTACGACAAGAGGCTCACCGAGGACGACCTGCGTCGACGGGTCCACGAGCAGCTCCACGCGGCGCTGGCCCAGGAGCGGGCGCCGCTGTCGGCCGCCGACAAGGCCCAGCTGATCCAGGACGTCTCCGACGACATCCTCGGCTACGGGCCGATCGACCGCCTGCTCCGCTCCGACGAGATCACCGAGGTCATGGTCAACGGCCCCGACCTGGTGTTCGTGGAGCGCAGCGGCAAGGTCGAGAAGACCAACGCCACCTTCGTCGACGACCAGCACCTCCGCCGGATCATCGACAAGATCGTCGCCCAGGTGGGCCGGCGCATCGACGAGTCGGCGCCGCTCTGCGACGCCCGGCTGCCGGACGGATCCCGCGTCAACGCCGTGATCCACCCGCTCGCCATCGGCGGGCCGTTCCTCACCATCCGGAAGTTCTCCAAGGACCCGTTCCAGATCGACGACCTGATCCGGTTCGGCACCCTGTCGGCCGCCTCGGCCCGGTTCCTCCAGGCCATGGTGCTCGGCAAGCTCAACATCATCGTGTCGGGCGGTACCGGCACCGGTAAGACGACGATGCTCAACGTGCTCTCGTCGTTCATCCCCGGCGACGAGCGGATCGTCACCGTCGAGGACGCCAAGGAGCTCCAGCTCCACCAGGAACACGTGCTCGCCCTGGAGGCCCGCCCGCCGAACATCGAGGGCAAGGGCGCCATCACGATCCGCGACCTGGTCAAGAACACCCTCCGCATGCGCCCCGACCGCATCGTGGTCGGCGAGTGCCGTGGCGGCGAGGCCCTCGACATGCTCCAGGCCATGAACACGGGCCACGACGGCTCGTTGACCACGATCCACGCCAACACGGCCCGGGACTGCATGGCCCGCCTGGAGACCCTGGTGCTGATGGCCGGCTACGACCTGCCGATCAACGCCATCCGCCACCAGGTCAGCTCGGCGGTCGACGCCGTGGTGCAGATCGGCCGGCTCCGCGACGGCAGCCGCCGGGTCGTCGCCATCTCCGAGGTCCAGGGCATGGAGGGTGACACGATCATCATGCAGGACATCTTCCTGTTCGACTACGGGATGGGGGTCGACGAGCACGGCCGCTTCCGGGGCCACCTCAAGGCCACCGGCACCCGGCCCCGCTTCGCCGAGAAGCTCCAGGACCTGGGCATCCGCCTCGGCCCCGAGGTCTTCCAGCCCGAGGGCTTCGCCCGCCGGGGGGCCGTCCGATGAGCCGGTCCACCGCGGCTCGGCGCCGCACCCACATCCTCGGTGCCCTGGCCGCGTCCTTCGTCGCCTGCCTGCTCCTCCTCGGGGGCCCGGCGGTCGTCGCCCAGGCCGAGGACGTCTCACCGCTGACGGTCCGCAAGGTCGATGCCACCAACCCGGACGCCGTCGCGGTCGACCTGATCTGGACCGGCGACCGCGGTGCCCTGACCGACGTCACCATCCGCGAGGGCGGCCGGGAGCGGCCCAACGAGGAGCCGACCCCGCTGTCGGCGGTCGGCGTGAAGCCGGCGATCGTCGTCGCGGTCGACACGTCGCGCTCGATGGCGAGCAACGGCGGGGTCGCCAAGACCCAAGCGGTCCTGCGGGACATGGTCGACGACCTCGAAGAGGGTGAGGCCATGGGCCTGGTCAGCTTCGGCACCAACGTCCAGGTCCTCACCAAGGTCACGAGCGACCGCGAGGACCTCCTCGACGCCATCGACGACCTGGTCGCCCCGGCCGACGGCGACACGGCCCTCTGGGACGGCGTGCGGAAGGCCGCTTCCTTGTTCGCCGCTGTGCCCGACCTCCAGCCCAACCTGGTCCTCATCACCGACGGCTACGACGATTCGTCGAGCACCTCCGCCGAGCAGGCCCGCTCGGAGGTGGCCCGGGCCGGCGCGGCGGTGTTCGCCCTGTCGTACAACGCCCAGGACCAGGTCGACGTCGACAGCCTGACGGCCCTGGTTGATCATGTCGGCGGCGCCGTCATCCCGGCCCCGGGCCAGGAGGACCTGGCCACCGCCCTCACGCAGGTGCAGCGCTCGCTCGACCAGCAGTACCGCGTCGTGTTCAAGAGCTCCGGTGGCCAGGGTGCCCAGGACCTCGAGGTCGCGGTGGGCAACGCCCGGGTCGCGACGACCTTCGTGTCCGGCGCCGTCGCCGAGGGCCGGGCCGACCTGTCGCCGCCGTCGGTCGAGAAGAGCCGGGTGCCGTCGTTCGTCCGGGGCACCGCTGGCCTGGTGGCCGTCCTCGTGGTGGGTGGCCTGGCGGTCGCCCTGGCGGCCGTGGCCATCGTGACCTTCGTGTCCAGCGAGGAATCGAGCCTCGACCGGATGCTCCAGCAGTACACCGAGGGCGGGGTCGGGGAGGACACCGCCGACGACAGCCTGGCGCAGACCGCCTTCGTCCAGCGGGCGGTCGAGCTCACCGAGGAGATCGCCACCAAGCAGGGCTTCCTCGTCACCATCGAGAAGAAGCTGGAGCGGGCGGACCTGCCCCTGCGGGCCGGCGAGGCCCTCTTCTTCTACGGGGCCGCCGGGCTGGTGGTCACGGTGTTCTTCACCGTGCTGATGGGCCTGATCGGCATCCTCTTCGGCGTCGTCGTCGGCTTCGTGCTGCCCATGGCCGTCCTCAACTTCCTGGGAGCGCGCCGCCAGAAGCAGTTCAACACCCAGCTCCCCGACATGCTCCAACTGCTCTCCGGGTCGTTGCGGGCCGGCTACTCGCTGGTCCAGGGCGTCGACGCGGTGTCGAAGGAGGTCGACGGGCCGATGGGCCGGGAGCTCCGCCGGGTCATGACCGAGGCCCGCCTCGGCC
Source organism: uncultured Iamiaceae bacterium (assembly GCA_964416885.1). Lineage (GTDB taxonomy): Bacteria > Actinomycetota > Acidimicrobiia > Acidimicrobiales > Iamiaceae > Iamia. The sequence goes on along the minus strand of CAYQGF010000097.1, from coordinate 3,337 downwards.
GGGAGCTGGAGGACGCCCTCGAGGCGTCGGCCGAGCGGGTCCAGAGCAACGACTTCGAGTGGGCGATCATGGCCATCCGGATCCAGCGGGAGGTCGGCGGCAACCTGTCGGAGCTGCTGATGACCGTCTCCAACACCATGATCGACCGCGAGCGGCTCCGTCGGGACGTCGCCACGCTCACCGCCGAGGGCAAGGTGAGCGCCGTCGTCCTGGGCCTGATGCCCCCGGGCCTGGGCGTGGTCATGTACGTGATGAACCCCGAGTACATGAGCTCCCTGTTCACCACCACCCTCGGGAAGGTCCTCCTCGGCGCGGGTGTCGTCAGCGCCCTCGTCGGCTTCGCGTGGATGAAGAAGTGCATCACCATCGAGGTCTGACCGTCGTGCCCGTTCGCCACCCCAACGTCCTCCCAAGGAGCTGAGCTCGTGCTCACCATCGGACTCGCCCTCCTCTTCGTGGCCGTCGTCATCGGGCTGTGGAACGTCCTCAGCCAGGTCGACGAGCGGTCGACGGTGCGGGCCTCGCTCCGCCAGCTCGACGGCTACGAGGTCGCCAACGTGCGCGACCAGGAGCTGCTCAAGCCGGTCGGCCAGCGGGCCATCGCACCGGTGTTCGACACCCTCCTGCGCATCGCCGAACGCTTCACGCCGGTCGGCGTGGTCGAGCGGAACCGCCAGCAGTTCCTCGCCCTCGGCCACACCGGGAGCAAGAGCATGGACCGCTTCATGGCCGTGCGCGTGGTGCTCTGCGCCGCCGTGGTGCCGTGGCTCATCTTCGTCCTCGGGGTCTGGAACCCGGGCGGCCTGCTCGGGCTGCTCGCCGCCGCGCTGGGTGGCGTCGTGTTCGTCATGGGCCCGGGCATCATGCTCAACCGCCGGGTCGAGGAGCGTCAGCAAACGATCAAGGTGGCGTTGCCCGACGTGCTCGACCTCCTCGTGATCTCGGTCGAGGCCGGCCTCGGCTTCGAGCAGGCCCTCGACCGCTGTGTCGAGTCGGTGCCCGGCCCGCTCACCGACGAGTTCGGTCGGATGCTGGGCGAGGTTCGGGCCGGGGCCTCCCGCACCGACGCCATGCGCAACATGGAGAAGCGGGTCAACCTCCCCGAGCTGCGGTCGTTCGTGCTGGCGATCATCCAGGCCGACACCTTCGGCGTGTCGATCGGCCGGGTCCTCCGGGCCCAGGCCGAGGAGATGCGGCTCAAGCGCAAGCAGATGGCCGAGGAGAAGGCCCAGAAGGCCCCGGTGAAGATGCTGATCCCGATGGTCTTCTGCGTGTTCCCGGCGCTGTTCGTGGTCGTGATCGGCCCCGCGATCATCAACATCATGGAAGCCTTCAGCGGGACCTGAGCGAGCCATGACCCTGACGATCGACGATCCGCCGGCCGTGGCCGATGCCACGGTCGGGGCCGAGACGGCCACCGCCCCCGTCGAGGCTGACGGGGCCTCCGTTCGGCCGTCGGCCGGGCGACCGGCGCCGGACCTCGGATGGGTGCTCGGCGCCCTCGCCGCCCTGTTCGGCATGGTGATCGGGTCGGCGCCGCTCCACGACAACAGCTTCTTCACCCACCTGGCGACCGGCCGCCTGATCCTCGACACCGGGCGGGTGCCGACCGTCGACCCGTACTCGTTCACGGCCGCCGGCGACCCGTGGGTGGTCCAGAGCTGGCTGGCGTCGGTGGCCTACGGGCTGGTCGACCAGGTCGGCGGGCCGACCGGGCTGCGGGTGCTCAACGGCCTCCTCGGCGCGGTCATCGGTGTCCTGGTCTGGCTGCTGACCGCCCGGTCACGATCGCTGGTGGTGCGCAGCGCCGTCACCGTCGCCGCCCTGGTCGTGCTCTCCGAGATGATGCCGGGCCGCCCCCTGCTGTTCGGGCTGGTGGGCTTCGCCCTCGTCCTCCTGGCCGCGGACGGGCGGCTCGACCCGCGTTGGCTGGTGCCGGTCGGCTTCCTGTGGGTCAACACCCACGGTTCGTTCCCCATGGCGGCGGTGCTCATCGTCCTGCTGGGCGTGGGCCGCCGCCTGGACGAGGGCTCGTGGGGCCCGGAGGTGCGGGTCGGAGCCTGGGCCGCGGTCGGGTTGGCGGCCGGTGTCGTCAACCCGATGGGCCTCCGCCTGATGCTGTACCCGACCCTCCTCCTCCGGCGCAGCGAGGCGTTCGCAGCCGTCGTCGAGTGGCAGCCCCCGACGTATCGGGAGTGGTTCCAGGTCGCGTCGGCCGCCCTCTTCGTGGCCGCCGTCGCCCTGGTGCTGGTGCGGTCGCGGCGGTGGCGGGACATCCTCCCGCTGGCGGTCTTCGGGGTGCTGGCGGCGACCTCGGCCCGGAACGTGGTGCTCCTGGTGCTGGTGCTGGTGCCGGTGATCGCCGGGGCCGCCCCCGAGCGGGGCCCCGCCCTGGCCGATGTCCGTCGCGCCGTGTTCCGGCCGGCGCGGGGCGTGGCGGTGGCGCTGCTCGTCGTGTTCACGCTGGTGGCGCTGCGGGCCACCCCGGACGTCGGTCTCGGCGCCTACCCCGTCGACGCCATGGCCTGGATGGACGACGAGGGCCTGTGGGGGCCCGAGGCCCGGGTCGTGGCGCCCGACTACGTGGGCAACCTGCGCGAGGCCCAGGCCGGCCCCGAGGCCCGGGTGTTCATCGACGACCGGGTCGACATGTACCCGATCGAGGTCATCCGGGACTACGAGGTGCTGCTGCGCGCCGAGCCGGGCTGGCAGGAGGTCCTCGACGACCACGCCGCCACCGCCGTGCTGTGGCGGGCCGACACCGACCTCGGGCGGGCGCTGGCCGCCGACGATGGCTGGGCCGCGGCCCACCGTGACGCGCCCTGGGTGGTGTGGACGCCGGTCGCGGCACCCTAGGTGAGAAAATGGGCCATCGGGCCCATGTCGAGGTCGCAGGTCGGGCCGATGGTCATGCGACCGCCCGGAAGGACCTCTGCCATGCTCGACATCGTGCCCACCCGGCTCCGTCGCCTCGCCCGCCGGGCCGTGTCCGAGGACCGCGGTGCGAGCCTCGTCGAGTACTCGCTGCTCCTGGCTCTCATCGCCCTGGTCTGCGTCGGGGCCCTGATGCTCCTCGGGGGCAGCACCAACGGTGACGACGGAGCGGGCCTCAGCCGGTCGAAGGCCTGCATCGCCGCCGCCTACGACAACACGCCCAAGCCGGCGAACTGCCCCTGAGCAAGGGGCGGGGGATCAATCCAGGTGGATGATCCCCATGCGGACCGCCTGGAGCACGGCCTGGGTGCGGTCCCGGGCGTCGAGCTTCTGGTAGATCGACGCCAAGTGGTTCTTCACCGTCTTCTGGCTGATGTAGAGGCGCTCGGCCACCTCGGTGGTG
>CAYQGF010000096.1:4563-10447 GCA_964416885.1 uncultured Iamiaceae bacterium | reverse complement strand
GGTCGTGCCACGAGGAGAACGGGTGGGTCCCCGAGCACATGAGGGCCAGGCCCCGCCTGTCGACGGCAGCGGCCACCTCGTCGAGGGTGCCCTGGAGGTCGCCGCGGGCCTCGGCCACCGTCCGGCACACGCCGGTGATGATCTCGATGGTGCACTCGAACAGCTCGTGCTTGGCCTTGGGGTGCTCGCCGTCGGGGTGCGGGGCCCCGATCTCGGCCAGGACCTCGGTGGCCGCGCTGGCCAGCTCCCCCGTGCCCTTGTCGACGACCTCCAGCTCGACCTCGATGCCGAGGCTCGGCCCCGGCGAGCTGTTGAAGTCGATCTGCACGGCGTCATCCTTCCACCGATCGGACACGCGATCGGCCCGACGGCAAACCGTGCGCCCGGCACGCACCGACGTCGGTAGCGTCGCCCGGCTCATGGACACCGCCCTCACCACCGTGCACCGCGTCCACGACCTCGACGACCTGCTGTCGAGCGTCGGCCTCGCCGCGTTCGCCGATGGGTCGCAGCCGGTCGCCCGCTGGCTCGAGGTGTCCCGCACCGCCCCGCTCACCGACGACGTCGTGGCGGTGGCCGACGGCCGGGCCACCCGCTGGGTCCAGTGGGGCCGCCTGGTCGGCGTCCTGGTCGAGGGCGACGGCTGGATGGCCACCATCCGGCGCCGGGAGGCCGACGACGAGGAGGACGCCACCACCGGCGTCTGGGTCACGGCCGTCGACCACGACCGTCTCGACCACGTCTGCGGGCTGCTGCGCAAGGCCCTGGGCGGCGGGGCCGGGCGCGACCCGGGCACCGTCTCGGTCCGCTCGTGGACCATGCGGGGCGGGTGGGTCGACCGCGTCATCGAGGCGCCCCGCTGGGCCGACGTGCGCCGCAACTACGCCGATGCCGTGCGGCCCGTGCTGGACCGGCTGGCCGGGCTGCGCCCCGAGACGCTCCCGTCCGGTCGGCTGCTCCTGCTCCACGGGGTCCCCGGCACCGGCAAGTCGACCTTCATCCGTGCCCTGGCCCGGGAGTGGCGCTCGTGGTGCGGCGTCGAGGTGCTGGCCGACCCAGGCCCGACGTTGGCCTCGGCCGATGCCATCGACACCCTGCTGTTCACCCGGGCCACCGACGACGACGGCACCGACCTGCCCTGGAAGGTGCTGGTGGTCGAGGACGCCCACGAGCTGGTGGCGGCCGGCGCCACGGGCGGGGCATCGGAGGCCCTGACCCGGCTCCTCCACGCCACCGACGGCGTGGTCGGGGGCCAGGCCCGCGTCTTGTTCCTCCTCACCACGAACCAGCGGCTGACGGCCGTCCACCCGGCGCTGCTCCGGCCCGGCCGGTGCCTGGCCGAGGTGGAGGTCCCGCCGCTCCCCGCAGATGAGGCCCGGGCCTGGCTCGGTCCCGACGCGCCTCCGGTCCGCACGTCGATGACCCTCGCCGACCTGTTCGCCCACGGCCGGGCCGACGACGTCATCCGCCACCGGGCCGACACCCCCGCCCCCGGCCAGTACCTGTAGGCCGGCGTGCTGACCACTCGGGGGCAGACCCCGAGTGGTCAGCACCGTCAACCGAACAGGCCGGGCGGGGGTGTGTCGTCGCCGCCGGGGGCGCCCCGGGGCGGGACCCGGCCGACGTGCGACCACGCCGCCGCGGTGGCCACCCGGCCCCGCGGGGTGCGCATCAGCATCCCCTCCCGGATCAGGAACGGCTCGTGGACGTCCTCGACGGTCTCGGTGGGCTCGGCCACGCTGATGGCCAGGGTCGACAGCCCGACCGGCCCGCCCCCGAAGCGTCCGCAGAGGGCCTCCAGCAGCGCCCGGTCGACCTTGTCGAGGCCCCTCTCGTCGACGCCGAAGGTGGCCAAGCCGGCCTTCGCCGTGTCGAGGTCGATGACGCCCGTGCCCCGGACCTCGGCGAAGTCGCGGACCCGACGCAGCAGGCGGTTGGCGATGCGGGGGGTGCCCCGGGCCCGACGGGCGATCTCCCGGGCGCCCTCGGGGTCGACCGCCACGTCGAGGATGCCGGCGGCCCGGACGACGATCGCCTCCAGGTCGGCCGGCTCGTAGAAGTCGAGCCGGGCCACCAGCCCGAAGCGGTCGCGCAGCGGGCCGGTGATCAGCCCGGTGCGGGTGGTGGCGCCGACGAGGGTGAAGCGGGGGACGTCGATGCGGATGGTGCGGGCCGCCGGCCCCTTGCCCAGGACGATGTCGACGACGAAGTCCTCCATCGCCGGGTAGAGGACCTCCTCGACGGCCCGGCTGAGCCGGTGGATCTCGTCGATGAACAGCACGTCGCCGTCGGAGAGCTGGCTGAGGATGGCGGCCAGGTCGCCGGCCCGCTCCAGCGCCGGCCCCGACGTGACGTGGAGGGCGACGTCGACCTCGGCCGCCACGATGCCGGCCAGGGTGGTCTTGCCCAGGCCCGGGGGCCCGGCGAAGAGCAGGTGGTCGGCGGCCTGGCCCCGCCGGCGGGCCGCCTCCAGGATGATGTGGAGGTGCTCCTTGAGCTCGGCCTGGCCCACGAAGTCGTCGAGCCGGCGGGGCCGCAGCCCGGCCTCGGCCGCCTCCTCGCCCAGCACCGGCTCGGCCGCCAGCACCCGGTCGTCGGCCCGGTCGTCGCCGCCCCCGCCCTCCTCGGGCGCCAGCCACTCGTCGCGGGCCATCAGCGCCGGGCGACCATGGCCCGGAGGGCCACGCTGACCAGGGCCGATACGTCGTCGCCGTCGGGCAGGTCGCGGGTGGCCTCGGCGACCTCCTCGGGCGTGTAGCCCAGGGCGAACAGGGCGTCGCGCACGTCGGCCCGCACCGATCCGACCGACGGCCCGTCGGCCGCCGCGCCCGCGCCGCCGGCACCCGCGGCCCCGGCCACCGCGGCGACGTCGGCCGGCGGCAGCTCCAGCCGGCTCTTGAGCTCGACCAGCAGGCGGGCCGCGGTCTTCTTGCCGACGCCGGGCACGAGGCAGAGGGCCGACACGTCGTCGTCGGCCAGCACCCGGCGCAGGGCCAGGGGGTCGTGGACCGAGAGGATGGCCAGGGCCAGGGCCGGCCCGACCCCGTGGGCGCCGATCAGGGCCTCGAAGGTGGCCCGCTCGTCGCGGGTGGCGAAGCCGTAGAGGACCTGGGCGTCCTCCCGGACGTGGTGGTGCGTCCAGACGAAGACCTCGCCGCCCAGGTCGCCGAGCAGGGCGGCGGTGGCCGGCCCGGCCTGGACCCGGTACCCGACGCCCCCGCCGACCTCGACCAGCAGCTCACCGTCGGGCGTGCGCTCCAGCAGGGTGCCCCGCAGCGATCCGATCATCCCGGGCATGCGTGTCTCCTAGCGGCGGGCCGCGACGGCGGCGTGGCGGAGGGGTGAGTGGGCCAGGTGGCAGAGGGCCAGGGCGGCGGCGTCGGCGGCGTCGGCCGGCTGCGGCACCGCGCCCAGCCCGAGGAGGGCGGCGACCATCCGTCCGACCTGCTGCTTGTCGGCCCGACCGTCGCCGGCCACGGCCTGCTTGACCTGGGTGGGCGTGTACTGGACGACCTCGGCGCCGGCGGCGTGAGCGGCCGCCATCGCCAGCCCGCTGGCCTGCCCGACGGCCATGGCCGAGCGCACGTTGACCTGGAAGAACACCTGCTCGACGGCGACCACGGCGGGCCGGGTCTCGGCCAACAGGTCGACCAGCTCGCGGTGGAGGTCGGCCAGCCGGGCCGGCAGCGGGGCCTGCGGGTCGGTGCGGATCACCCCGATGGCGACCGGCCGGGACCGGCCCGGGCGACCCGCCTCGACGCAGGCGTAGCCGCAGCGCGACAGCCCTGGGTCGACACCGAGCACGAACATGGGTTCGGACTCTAGGCGCGCCCGGCGTTCCCCGGTGGGACCGCCCCACGCCATCCCCGTTCTGACCGAGGAGGACGCCACGAACGTCCTCCTGGTCGGTCAGAACCGCTCGCGACCGGCCCGGCGACCGTTCTGACCGAGGAGGAGGCCGAGGACGTCCCGCTCCTCGGTCAGAACGGGGGCTCACATCCGGCGGGACCACGGCCGATGAGGGACGGGATGGCCCCGAGCACCCTCCCCGACCAGGCGCCCGGCGACCCGGTGGTCGACCTGCGCAACGTCAGCCGCCGCTTCGCCGACGTCGAGGCCCTGCGCGACCTCAGCCTCCAGGTCGAGAAGGGGACGGTCACCGTCCTCCTCGGCCCCAACGGCGCCGGCAAGACCACCGCCATCCGGATGATCACCGGCGCCCTCGGCGCCCACTCCGGCACCGTGCGGGTCTTCGGCGTCGACCCCGATGCCAAGGGCATGGGGGAGGCGGTCCGCCGCCGCTGCGGGGTCGTGTCGGCCAAGCCGGCGCTCTACGACCGGCTGAGCGGCTTCGACAACCTCCGCTACGCCGCCGAGCTGTACGGCCTGGGCTGGAACGACGCCACCAAGGAGCGGGTGCTCGCCGCGGCCACCCGGTTCGGGATCCAGGGCAGCCTCGACCACCAGGTGGGTGGCTACTCGACCGGCATGAAGACCCGTCTGGCCCTGAGCCGGTCGGTCCTCCACCAGCCCGACCTCCTGCTGTTCGACGAGCCGACCTCCGGCCTCGACCCCGAGTCCAGCCAGGCCGTCCTCCACCTGATCAAGGACATGGCCGCCGACGGCACCACCGTGATCATGTGCACCCACCTGTTGCTGGAGGCCGAGGGCCTGGCCGAGCAGGTCGTGGTGATGGAGGCCGGCGCCGACATCGCCGCCGGCCGTCCCGACGACCTGATCCGCCGCTTCTGGCCCGACGACACCGTCCGACTGGCCGCCGAGGACCCGACCACGCTCCTGGGCGTCGAGTCGCTCCCCGGCGTGCGTCGGGTCGAGCCGGTGGCGACGGTGCCCGGCGCCCTCGACGTCGCCCTCGACCGCATGGACCGGGTGCCCGACCTGGTCGTCGCCCTCACCGCCCGGGGCGCCCGGCTCACCACCGTCTCGCCCCACGAGCGCTCGCTCGAGGAGCTCTACTTCGCCGTCCGGAAGCCCCACCTGACCCCGGACACCCTGATCGAGGGCGTCGGCCGTGCCCCTGCGGCGCCGACGCCCGACGACGTCCCCGCCCCGATCCTCGAGGAGGCACCGGTCCCGTGAACCTCCAGCGCGTCCGCATCGTGGTCCGCACCGAGCTGCAACAGCTCCGGCAGGCCAAGGACTTCTGGTTCCCGATGGTGATCCTCGGGAGCCTGTTCTTCGTCGTGATCCCGACGGTCCTGTTCCTGACGATCACCCAGATCGGCGACGTCCAGGTCGTCGACAAGGTGTCCAAGGCGATCGACGTGCTGCCGCCGTCGACCCAGGCCGCCATCCCCGAGGCGTCGGCCGCGGGCCGGACCTCCTACGCCCTGGCCGTCTTCCTGCTGGCGCCGGTGGCGATCGTGGTCCCGCTGACCATCTCGACCGCCGTCGGTGCCGCCAGCCTCGTCGGCGAGCGGGAGCGGGGCACCGGCGAGTTCCTGGCCCACTCCCCCGCCGAGGCCCGGGAGATCTACCTGGGCAAGGTCATCGCCTCGATCATCCCCGGCTACCTCACGACCTTCGTCGGCTTCGGCGCCTATTCGCTGATCGTCAACCTGTTCGTCGGCCCCGAGGTCGGAGGCTGGTTCTTCCCGACCGGCCAGTGGTGGGTCATGGTCCTGTGGGTCCTGCCGCCCTTCCTCGCCATCACCCTGTCGATCGTGCTGCGCCTGTCGGCCCGGGTGAAGTCGACCGCCGCGGCCCAGCAGGCGTCCGGGCTGGTGACGCTCCCGCTGATCGGCATCGCCTACGGCCAGGCCACCGGCTCGCTGTTCGGCGCCGCGACCCTCGGCCTGTTCATGGGCGCCGTCGCCTGGTTCGTCGCCATCGCCTCGCTCACGAGGGGCATGCAGAAGGTCCA
>CAYQGF010000096.1:0-4463 GCA_964416885.1 uncultured Iamiaceae bacterium | reverse complement strand
TCACCGACCGCAACGGCAACGGCCTGGCCGACCCCCAGGACCTCATCCTCGACCCGGCGTACAACAACGGGGTCGACGACGATGGCGACGGCTACGTCGACAACATCTCGGGCTGGGACTTCCTCTACGGCGACAACGACCCCTTCGACACCGTCGACTACGGCCACGGCACCGGTGAGGCCCTCGACTCGACCGCCGCGGCCAACGGGTCCGGCAACGTCGGGACCTGCCAGAAGTGCATGCACCTGCCGGTCCGGGTCAGCGACTCGTTCATCGCCGACGGCGGCCGCTTCGCCGCCGGCGTCCTCTACGCCCTCGACGAGGGCGCCGACGTCGTGCAGGAGGCGCTCGGCGCCATCACCAACCCCGTCCAGGCCCAGCAGGCGATCGACGCCGCCTACGACCGAGGCGTCGTGGTGGTGGCCTCGATGGCCGACGAGGCCAGCAGCCACCCCAACCTCTCGTCGTCGCTCGAGCGCACCATGGCGGTGAACTCGGTGACCGAGAAGGCGATCGACCTCTTCGGCCCGGCCCCGGCCGAGGGCTACCTGGCCCTCAACGGCTGCACCAACTTCGGTGGCCACACCTTCGTCTCGGTGCCCTCCAGCGGGTGCTCGTCGGAGGCGACGGGCCTCTCGGCCGGCATGGTCGGGCTGGCCGAGAGCTACGCCCGCGAGGTCGACCTCCCGCCGCACCCGTCGCTGGTCGGGCTGGGGGGCCGGCAGGCCGGCGACGTCCTCAGCGCCAACGAGGTCATGCAGTTGGTCCGGGCCAGCGCCGACGACATCGACTTCTCCACCCCCAACGCCGTCGACCCGGCCAACAACTTCGGCACGCCCAGCGGGAGCCCGCTGCTCGACACCGTCCGGTACCCGACGCGGCCCGGGTGGGACGCCATCCACGGCTACGGCCGCTTCAACGCCTACGAGCTGCTGCGCCGGATCAGGTCCGGCGCGGTGCCCCCCGAGGCCATGATCGACGGACCGCAGTGGTTCGACGTGCTGCCCACGACCGGCACGGTCCCGGTCGTCGGGACGGTCGCGGCGACCCGGGCCGACTCCTACGACTACCGGGTCGAGTGGGCCCCCGGCCAACAGGGCCCGGCCCACCCCGGCACCGACACCTGGACCGTGATCGCCACCGAGACCGGCCTGACCGCCCCCAAGACGGGCACCCTCGCCACCCTCGACCTGGCCCAAGTGGCTGCGGCCCTGCCCGACGGGGGCACCGGCACGCCGATGGGCGCCGACGGGCGACCCGATCCGGAGCGGTTCGCGGTCCGCCTGCGGGTCGTCGTCACCGCCCACGGCGGTCAGGGCGACGGCCTGCTCGGCGAGATGCAGAAGCAGGTCGTCGTGCACGACGACCCCGACCTGGTCGACGGCTACCCGGCCCGCATCGACGACGTCGGCGCCCCGAGCCCCAGCTTCACCGACGTCGATGTCGACGGCTCGACCGAGCTGGTCCTCGGCACCGACGGCGGCACCGTCCACGCCTGGCGGTCCGACGGCACCGAAGCCCCCGGGTTCCCGCTGCGCACCGCCGCCGCACCCTGGTGGCCCACCGGGTCGCCCACCGCAGCCGCCGACGGGATCGACGTGCTCCACAGCGCCGTCACGTTGGGCGGGCCCGCCATCGGCGACCTCGACGGCGACGAGGACCGCGAGGTCGTCATCGCCGACACCGACGGTCGGGTCACGGTGTGGGACGACGGCGAGATGGTCGCAGCCATGGCCGTCGACCCCGCCTACTCCCAGGACGACCGCGCCGCCCAGGACAGTCGCAACCGGACCAAGCCCGGCTTCCTGTCGGCTCCCGCGCTCGGCGACCTCGACGGCGACGGCGACCTCGAGATCGTGGCCGCCGCCCTCGACCGGCACGTCTACGCCTGGCACCACGACGGGACGACCGTGGACGGGTTCCCGGTCCTGGTCGTCGACCCGGCCAAGGTGACCGCGGTCGACCCCAGCACCCACCGCGTCACGTTCGCCGGCTCCTCGGGTGTCGGCGAGGGCGGCGAGCTCGACGCCACCCCGGCGCTCGCGGACCTCGACGGCGACGGTCGGCCCGAGATCATCCTGGGTGGCCAGGAGCAGTACAACGAGACCCCGAACCTCGGCGACGGCACGGCCATCCTGTCCCTGCTGTCGGCCGCGGGCAGCTCCGGGAACAGCCGCGTCTACGCCATCTCCCCCGACGGCGCCGGCGCCTCGGTGTCCCCGACCTCACCGGTCCACCCCCACGCCCAGGCGTACCTGCCCGGGTGGCCGGCCAAGGTGGCGATGGCGGCCACCGGCCTCCTGCCCACGATCGGTGGCGGCGTGTCGATGCCGGCCGGCGTCGGCGACGTCCACCCCGCGCCCGGGCCGGAGGTGGTCGTGTCGTCGGCCGCCGGTCCGGTCTACGTCCTGAACGCCGAGGGCGACAGCGTCTACGGGGACGGGGACAACGGCTTCGCCCTCCCGCTCTTCTGGTCGGGCGGGTTCGCCGGCCCCGACCGCGACGTGTTCGGGCCCAACCGCAACACCGAGGACATCGCCGCCACCTTCGCAGCCTTCAGCGGCCCGGCCGTGGCCGACCTCGACGGCGACGGGATGGCCGATGTCACTGCGCCGACCGCTGGGCTGACCCGGCTGATCGACCTGCTCGCCCCCGACCTCCAGCTCCCCAACGACGACCAGCTCTCGCTGTGGTCGGGTACCACCCGGGAGCCGTTCGACGGCTCACCCCAGGCCATGCCGGACATGGCGTTCTTCGTGGCTCCCGCCATCGCCGACCTCGACGCGGACGGCGCCCCCGAGAGCATCGCCGGCAACGGCGTCAACACGATGAGCGCCTACGACCACACCGGGGCCGCCCCCGACGGGTGGCCCAAGCTGACCGGCGGGTGGTCGGTCGGGACGCCGGCGGTCGGCGACTGGGACGGTGACGGCTCGCTCGAGGTGGCCCAGCCCCGCCGCGACGGCCTGCTGTTCGTGTGGTCGACCGCCGACGGCACCGCCACCGACGACGCGGTCCACTGGTCCCAGTGGGGCTGCGACTCCCACCACTCCGGCGCCTGCGTCGACACCTCGGTCGAGCCGCCCGAGCCGCCGGACCCGCCCGAGCTGACCGGGAACGCCGCCTACGTCGACGCCGTGTACCGGTTGGTGCTGGGCCGGCCCTCGGAGGAGGCGGGCCGCGACTACTGGGTCGCCCGCCTGGAGGCCGGCTTCGGCCGAGGTCGCTTCGCCAGCACCCTGCTGGCGTTGCCCGAGCCTCGACGCCGGATGTGCACCGAGGCGTACCAGGCGATCCTGGCCCGCTCCGCCGAGCCGTCGGCGCTCGACTGGTGCGCCGGGATGCTGGCCGCCGGGAAGGACCTCACCGACGTCCGCATCAGCCTGGCCGGCTCGGCCGAGATGTGGGCCGCCGGGGGGAGGACCGCGACCGGCTACGTCGACCTCCTCTTCCGGCGAGGCCTGGGCCGGACCGCCGACGCCACGTCGCGCGCCTTCTGGGCCGGCCGCATCGACGCCGGCGCCAGCCGGGGCTCGGTCGCCAAGGCCGTCCTCGACAGCCCCGAGGGCCAGGGCCGCCTGGTGGACGGTCTGTACCAGACCGTCCTCGGACGGGCCGCCGAGCCCGATGGCCGGGCCTACTGGGTGGGCCGGCTCCGGGCGGGCATCCGCGACGTCATCCTGTACGCCAACCTGGTGGGCAGCCCGGAGTACTACGCCCGCGCCACCCGCTGAGGCCTGCGGTCGACCGGGCCCGGGTCAGCCGGGCCCGGTCATCGCCGCCACGGCAGCGATGATCTCGTCGCTCGGCTGGAACGAGAGCCCGGCGACGGCGCGGTGGACCCAGCCGATGGTGCCGTCGGGTGCGATCACGAACACCGACCGCCGGTAGAAGCCCAGGGGCCCGATGATGCCGTACCGGAGGCCGACGGCCTTGTCCTCGTCGGCGAGCAGCGGGAAGGCGAACCCTCCGTTGTCGGCGGCGAAGGCCCGGTGGCTCGCCACCGACTGCGGGCTCATGGCCAGCACCTGCGCCCCGACCTCGGCGAAGGCCGCGATCTCGTCGGTGTAGGTGACGAGCTGGCGGGTGCAGACCGGTGTGCCGTCGCCCGGGTAGAAGACCAGCACGACCGGCTGGCCCCGGAAGGCCGAGAGGGTCCAGGTCCCCTCGACGCCGTCCTCGATGCCGGGCCGCGTGAAGTCGGGGGCCACGTCGCCCACCTTCAGCCCCGAGACGAGGGGCCGCACCACCTCGGTCACGCCCTCAGACCTCGAGGGCGGCGAAGACGTCGTCGGAGATGTCGAAGTTGGCGTGCACGGCCTGGACGTCGTCGTGGTCCTCCAGGGCGTCGACCAGGTTGAGGACGGACTTGGCCGCGCCGGAGTCCTCCAGGGGGACCAGGTTGGCGGCCTCCATCACCAGGTCGGACGACTCGACCGGGAAGCCGGCCTCCTCCAGGGCCT
>CAYQGF010000095.1:0-10529 GCA_964416885.1 uncultured Iamiaceae bacterium | reverse complement strand
GCACCGGCCCCGGGCCAGGCCGAGCTGGTCGGCCGACTCGTCCACCCCGCCGACGCTCCAGCCGACGTCGGCCAGGGCGACCGCGCTGAGGCCACCCCCGCAGCCGACATCGAGGACCAGGCCCTCGCCCGGCCCGAGCAGGTCGGCGAGGACCGAACCGGGCCCACCGGGCCGGCTGGCGTACCAGCCGAACTCGTCGTCGTACCACCGGGCGATGCCGTCGTAACGGGCGCTCATGCGCCATCGTCCCACGCGTCCCCGGCGTAGGGTCGACGCCATGACGCTCGACGGCACCACCTGCATCGTCACCGGGGCGCGGGGTGGCATCGGCTACGCCCTGGCCGACCGCTTCCTCACCGACGGCGCAACCGGGGTGACCGTCGTCGACCTCGACGCCGGCGACGCCGAGGCCGCCGCGGCCCGGCTGGCCGAACGCCACGGCGACCGGGCCCTCGGGCTGGGTGCTGACGTCAGCGACGCCACCCAGGTCCAGGCCGCGGTCGACGCCACCACCGAGCGGTTCGGCCCGGTCGGGCTGTTCGCGGCCAACGCCGGCATCGGCACGGGCCAGGGCCTGGAGGCCGACGACGCCACGTGGGACCGCATCTGGAAGGTCAACGTCATGGCCCACGTGGTGGCGGCGCGCATCGTCGTGCCCGCCATGGTCGAGCGGGGCGGCGGCACCTTCCTCACCACCGCCTCGGCCGCCGGGCTGCTGAGCCAGATCGGCGACGCCGGCTACTCGGTCACCAAGCACGGTGCCGTGGCCTTTGCCGAGTGGCTCTCGATCACCTACGGCGACCGGGGCCTGAAGGTCCACTGCCTGTGCCCCCAGGGTGTCAACACCGACATGGTGCGGGGCGGCCGGGGTAGCTCGGCGGTCGAGACCGTCGCCCTCCAGGGGCTGATCGAGCCCGAGCAGGTCGCCGACGCCGTCGCCCTGGCCATGGAGGAGGGCCGGTTCCTGGTCCTCCCCCACCCCGAGGTCGCCGGGTACGAGCAGCGCAAGGCGGGCGACCGCGACCGCTGGCTGGCCGGGATGCGCCGGCTCCAGGCCAAGGTGATGGGCTCCCTGGGCGGCTAGCGATGGACGAGCCCGGCGGGCCGACGCTGCTGGAGGTGGGCCTGCACGTCGGCGACCGTGTCCGCTTCCGACCGCGCCGCAACGCCCGCTGGGCCGAGGCCACCGTCGAGCGGCGGGAGGCCGACGGGTCGGTCGGCGTCCGCGACGGGCGGGGCGCGGCCCGCGCCCTCGCCATCGAGCGCCTGGAGGTCCGGACCTCCGGCCCCCGGGGCGCCCGCACGTGGGAGCCGCTCGTCGACCGGGCCGCCCGCACCGAACAGCTCGACCTCTTCACCGACGGCGCATCGTGACCGCCCACTCCCGCCACTCCCGAACCTGCGGCACCTATCGATCACGACCGCTGACGACTGCCGCAGGTTCGAGGGTGGGGGGGCCGGGGCGATGACGGTCGACACCGGGACGGTCGCGGCCTACGAGGCCGGAGCGGGCGACTACGCGGCTCGGGGGACGGCACCGTCGACGGAGCGGGCCGCCGCCCTCCTCACGTCGGTGGCCACCGAGGCCGGGCCGGTGCTCGACCTCGGGTGCGGCACGGGCTACGACCTCGGCGCCCTCGGCCCCCGGGTCGTCGGCGTCGACCCCGCGGCCGCCATGCTGGTCGAGGCCCGGGCCGTCCACCCAGCCGTCCCGCTGGTCCGGGCCGCGGCGGGCGCCCTGCCCGTCCGGCCTCGCAGCCTGGGCGGAGTGTGGGCCAGCAAGTCGCTCCAGCACCTGGCGGCCGAGCACCTCCCGCTGGCCCTGGCCGACCTCCATCGGAGCCTGGCCGTCGGCGCCCCGGTCGCGGTCCGGGTGTTCGCCGGCACGGGCACGGCCACCACCGGCGCCGACGACATCCCGGGCCGGCGCTTCACCTTCTGGGGGCCCGACGACCTGGTCGACATCGCCCTCGGCGCCGGCTTCGTCGACGTCGAGACGCAGGTCGAGGACCAGACCGAACCGGGCCGGTGGCCCAAGCTCGACCTCACCGCGACCCGGGGCCGGACCCTCCCCGACACGGTGGGGCCCGGCATGCGGCTGCTGGTCTCCGGGCTCAACCCCAGCCTCCACGCCGCCGATGCCGGGGTGGGCTACGCCGGTCCCGGCAACCGGTTCTGGCCGGCCCTCACCGCGGCCGGGCTGTGCCCACCCGGCGCCGAGCGCGACCCGTGGCGCCTGTTGGCCGACGGCCGCATCGGGATGACCGACATCGTCAAGCGGGCCACTCCGAGGGCGTCCGAGCTCACCACCGACGAGTACCGGGCCGGCGTCGAGCGGCTGACGCGGCTGTGCACCCGCCTGGCCCCCGCGGCCGTCGTCCTGGTCGGCCTGGCCGGCTGGCGGGCGGCCGTCGACCGACGGGCCGGCGCCGGTTGGCAGCCTCGGCGCCTCGGCCCGAGCCCGGTGTACGTCATGCCCTCGACCAGCGGGCTCAACGCCGCGACCTCGCTCGCCGTGCTCGTCGACCACCTCCGCACCGCCGCCGACGGCCCCCCTCCGGGCCCCAGGTGATCCGCTCCGGGGAGCGGTCCCTTCCGTTCGGAGTACGGGGGACGGGCGCGGAGCGAGCAGGATCGTCGTCATGATCACCAGCTCCCACCCCCGCCGGGCGCTCACCGCTCTGGGCCTGGCCGCACTTCTCGCCCTGACCGCCTGTGGCGGTGGCGGGGACGACGACAAGGCCGAGACCACCACCACGACCGCGGCCGAGACCACCACGACCACCGAGGCCGAGACCACCACCACGACGGAGGCCGAGACGACGACCACCGAGTCGACCGGTGAGCTCCGGCCCTACTCGTTCTCCGACGACTTCTCCTCCGACACCGGCTGGCTGATCGGCTGCAACGAGGACTCGGGGTGCGCCCTGGTGCGCGACGGCCGTCTGGGCGAGGCCCTCAACGCCGGGCAGATCGAGGTCGACCAGCACAGCGAGTGGGAGGGCCAGATCCTGGCCAACGTGTCGATCGAGACGCTCATCCGGGACTTCGGCGAGGGCACCCCCCAGGCCGGGCCGGTGTGCCACTTCGACCGCGACCAGTTCTCCTACTACGACTTCACCATCGCCGGCGACGGCTCGTGGTCGCTCTACAAGTTCCCCGGCAACGGGCAGCCGGGCGAGGCCCTGGCCCGTGGCCCCGAGGCACCGATCTTCACCCGGAGCATCGAGCGCGTCCTCGGCACGTGCGAGATCCAGGCCGACGGCAGCGTGCACCTCACCATGACGATCAACGGCCAGAAGGTCTCCGACATCGTCGACGACGACGATCCCCTGCTGCCCGGCGAGGTCGGCCTGGTCACCTACGGCGACCCCGACGTCGACAGCAGCATCTCCTTCGACGAGGTCACCGTGGAGGGCCAGGTCTTCGTGGAGTGAGCGGCGCGGGCTCGACCGCCACGGTCGACGCGGGGCACCTGTCACACCACGAAGAGGACTTTCGGCCCTGGGGCCTTGACGCTCCATGTCGTCCTATGGGGTCACCAAGCCCGGAGGTGGCGACATGTCCCAGACAGGTTCCCGACAGGCGGGGGTCGATGCGCTCCCGATGATCGCGGCGATCGGTGCCGTGCTCGCGCTGGTCATAGCGTTGAGCACCGCGGTCGTCGTGACCCGAGACTCCTCCGACGGGTCCGGCACCGTCACCGCGACCGGTGAGACCATGGTCCTCGAGGTCGAGCTGGGCGACCTGTACGTCGAGCCCAGCTCGGTCGAGGTCCCCGCCGGCACCGAGCTGATCGTCCAGGTCACCAACGCCGGCGCCATGGCCCACGACCTCAAGATCGGCGGCGAGACCGGGACGGCCATGCTCGACCCGGGCGCCTCCGAGGAGGTCAGCCTCGGCGTCATCACCGAGACCACCGAAGCGTGGTGCACGGTGCCGGGCCACAAGGAGGCCGGCATGGTGCTCGACATCATCATGACGGGCGGCGGTGGCGGCGGGGGTGGCGCCGCGGCCGAGTCGACCGGGTCCGGCGGCGGCGCCAGCAACCGGGCCACCGTCGACTTCAACGCCGAGCCGGCCGCCGACTTCGAGCCCTTCGACCCGACGCTCGAGCCGGCCCCCGGTGGCACCGAGCACGAGATCACCCTGCGGGCCACCGAGACGGTCCTGGAGGTCGCACCCGGCGTCACCCAGGAGATGTGGACCTTCGAGGACCAGGTGCCCGGGCCGATCCTCCGGGGGAAGGTGGGCGACATCTTCACCATCACCCTCGTCAACGAGGGCGAGATGGGGCACTCGATCGACTTCCACGCCAGCAAGGTCGCCTGGGACGACGAGATGCGCACGATCGGCCCGGGTGAGTCGCTCGTCTACCAGTACGAGGCCAAGTACGCCGGCGCCTTCATGTACCACTGCGGCACCTCGCCGGCGATCCACCACATCGGCAACGGCATGTTCGGCGCCATCATCATCGACCCGCCGGAGCTGGCCCCGGTCGACCACGAGTTCGTGTTCGTGCAGTCCGAGCTCTACCTCGGCCCCGAGGGCGAGCCCGGTGACCTCACCGCCATGCTGGAGGAGGACCGGGACGCAGTCGTGTTCAACGGCTACGTCAACCAGTACATGCACCACCCGATCCGGGTGGAGCCCGACGAGCGGGTCCGGGCCTGGGTCGTCGATGCCGGGCCGAGCGAGAACTCGGCGTTCCACATCGTGGGCACCGTGTTCGACACCTTCTTCAAGGAGGGCACCTACCACCTCCAGCCCGACGAGCGGCAGGGCGGCTCCCAAGCGCTCGACCTCCAGCCCTCGCAGGGAGGGTTCGTCGAGTTCAGCTTCGACGAGGCCGGGCTGTACCCGATCGTGACCCACAAGTTCGCCGCGGCCAGCGCCGGTGCCCTGGGCTTCTTCCAGGCCGGCGAGGTCGAGGGCGAGGTCGGCGGCCACTGACCCGATCAGGGGGGTGAGGGGGGGTGGGCACGGTGACCACAAAGGGGTCAGACCCCTTTGTGGTCACCGTCGCGTTCAGGTGGAGGCGTTGGCCTTCTCGCTGACGACCTTGCTGGAGCCGCCGGGCTGCATGGTGACCCCGTAGAGCAGGTCGGCCGCCTCCATGGTGCGCTTCTGGTGGCTGACGATGATCAGCTGGGCGTCGTCCCGGAACTCCTGGACCAGGCCGAGGAAGCGGTGGAGGTTGACGTCGTCGAGGGCGGCCTCGACCTCGTCCATCACGTAGAAGGGCGACGGCCGGGCCCGGAAGACCGCGAACAGGTAGGCCAGCGCCGTGAGGGACCGCTCACCGCCCGACAGGAGCGACAGCTTCTTGACGTTCTTGCCCGACGGCTTGGCCTCGATCTCGACGCCGGTCGACAGCAGGTCCTCGGGGCTGGTGAGGGCGAGCTTGCCCTGGCCACCGGGGAAGAGCATCTCGAAGAGCTGGCGGAAGTTCCCCTCGACATCCGCGTAGGCGGAGGCGAACACCGACACGATCTCGGCGTCGACGGCCCGGATCACCTTGGCCAGGTCACGGCGGGCGGCCTTGACGTCGTCGAGCTGGGCCTCGACGTGCTGGTGGCGCTCCTGGAGGGCGGTGTACTCCTCCAGGGCCAGCGGGTTGATCGGGCCGAGCAACCGCAGCTCACGCTCCAGCTCGCGGGCCCGGCCCGGGACGGTCTGGCCCTCCGGCACCGTCGGCTCGGGGGCGGCGAGGGCGGTGTCGACGTCGGCGTCGAGGTCGCGGCGCAAGGCCTCGACCGCGGACTCGATGCGGACGGTGAGCTCGGAGATGTCGAGCTCGGCCCGCTGGAGCCGCTCCCGGGTCTCGGTCAGGCCCTTCTCGCCCTCGGCCCGACGGGACCGGGTGCCCTCCAGCTCGGCCGCCACGGCCCGCGCCGCGTCGGACTGCTGGCGGCGCCGCTCCCGCAGCCCGCCGAGGACCTCCTCGACCTGCTCGGACCGCGTCCCGACGAGGGCGGCCAGCCGGGCGACGGCAGCGTCCTGACGCTCCAGCCCGACCCGACGGGCCTCGGCCTCGGCCCGCTCCTGGCTGTGACGGGACAGGCGGGCCTCGATGTCGGAGCGCCGGCCGGCGAGGAACTGGGCCCGCTCCTCGATGCTCTTGGCCCGGACCTCCAGCTCGCTCCGGAGCGCGGCCACCGCGGCCGCCCGCTCCTCGATGCCGGCCCGGGCATCCGCGATGGCCCGGGCCCGGTCCTGACGGCGGGCCTCGTCGGCCTCCAGGCCCGGGAGCTCGGCCTCCAGCGCGGCCTGGCGCTCGCCGTCGCGGCCGATCCGCTCGTCGAGCTCGACGGCGTGGGCCTCCAGGGCGTGGGCCTCGGTGCCGAGGTCGCGGCGATCGGCGTCGGTGCGCTGGAGGGCATCGCCGGCGGCCACCAGACGGCTGTCGTTGCGGTCGAGCTCCCGGCCCGCCTCGGCCTCGGCCTCGCGGGCCGCGGTGACCTCCCGGCGCAGCTCGGCCAGCTCGGCCGCGGCGGCGTCCGCCTCGGCGCCCGCGACCACGGCCCGCTCCTGGGCCTCGGCCAGGGCCGCACCGGTGGCACCCGACCCGGCGGCGCCGACCCGCCACCCGTCCGGGGCGAAGCGGTCACCGTCGCGGGTGACGACGACCCGTCCGGGTCGGGTCAGCACCGCGTCGACGGCCTCGGGCCACGTGGCCACGACGGAGACCGGGCCGACCAGGGCGTCGAGCAGTCCCTCGACCCCGGGGGCGACGGCCCGCACGTGCGGCCGCAACGCCTCCCCCGCCAACTGGGGACGATCCTGGGGGCCCTGGCCACCGGGATCGTCCCCAGTTGGGGAGAGGAGGGGGACGACGGCGCCGGCGAGCGAGCCGTCGGCCAGGGTCTCCAGAGCGCGACGGGCGCCCTCGACCCCGTCGACCACCACGGCGCCGAGCGCGGGACCGGCGGCGGCCTCGAAGGCGGCCTCCCAGCCCTCGTCGACGGCCACCAGGTCGAGCAGGGTGCCGAGCACGCCGTCGACACCGGCCAGCCGCTCGGCCCCGGCCGCGGAGCGGGCCTCGTCGAGAGCGAGGGCCAGGGCGTCGGCCCGGGCCGTCCAGCGATGCCGTTCGGCATCAGCGGTGCGACGCCGTTCCTCGGCCGCCTCGACCGCGACCTCGGCCTCGGACCGACGGGCGGACGCGGCGTCGACGGCGGCGACCAGGTCGCCCTCCGCAGCCTCCGCCGCGGCCAGCTCGCCCCGGAGCCGCTCGGCCTCCTGGTCGAGCCGGCCGGCCTTGGCCGCCAACGCCTCCAACCGTTCGGTGGCCCGGCGCCGCTCGTCGTGGCCCCGCTCGACCGACCCCCGCACCGCGGTGAGCTCGCCCCGGACCTCGGCGGCCCGGCTGATCCCGGCGGTGCCGGCCTCGGCCCACGCCTGCTCGACGTTGCCCTGCTCGTCGCCCCACTCCTCGACGAAGCGCGACCGGACCGCGGCCAGGTCGCCCTCGGCCTCGGTCAGCCGCTCGGCGTCGGGCGCCAGGCGCTCCCGCTCCGACTCGACCGCCTCGATCTCGGCCGCCAGCCGGGCCGCGTCGGCCTCCAGCGAGGCGATCACGGCCTGGTCGACCGACGCCCCCCGCTGGCGCTCCAGCCCTCGGCGGCGCTCGGCCAGGACCGCGGTCAGGCCCCGGGCCCGCTCCCGCAGGGCCTCGCAGCGGGCCAGGTCGTCGCCCAGGTCGTCGCCACCGAGGGCCGACAGCCGCGACTCGGTGGCCATGACGAGGGTGTCGAGCTGGGCCAGGGCCGCCTTCTGGTCGGACTCGGCGGAGCGGAGGTCACGGCGCGACGTCTCGGCCGCGTCCAGCCGGGTGCGGAGCCGGCGCAGCTCGTGGCCGGCCATGAAGAGCCGCAGGGCGCCCAGCTCGGCCACCAGGTCGCCGTGACGGCGGGCGGCGTCGGCCTGCTTCTCCAACGGACGGAGCTGACGGCGGACCTCGCGCAGCAGGTCCTGGAGGCGGAGCAGGTTGGCCTCGGTGCCGGCCAGGCGCCGCTCGGCCTTCTCCTTGCGACGCCGGAACTTCAGGACCCCGGCGGCCTCCTCGATGATCAGCCGGCGGTCCTCGGGCCGGGCGTTGAGCACGGCGTCGATCTGGCCCTGGGAGATGATCACGTGCTGCTGGCGACCGACACCGGAGTCCGACAGGAGCTCCTGGATGTCGAGCATCCGGCACGGCACGCCGTTGATGGCGTACTCGCTGTCGCCGGAACGCCAGAGGGTGCGGCTGATCGTCACCTCGCCGAAGTCGATCGGCAGCAGCCCGGCCGAGTTGTCGATGGTGAGGCTGACCTCGGCCCGCCCCAGCGCCGGCCGCTTGACCGTGCCGGCGAAGATGACGTCGTCCATCTTCTGGCTGCGCACGGCACTGGGCGCGGTCGCGCCGAGCACCCAGGCGATGGCGTCGACGACGTTCGACTTCCCGCTGCCGTTGGGGCCGACGACGACGGTGACGCCGGGCTCCATCTCCAAGTTGGTGGTCTCGGCGAAGGACTTGAAGCCCTTGAGGGTCAGCGTCTTGAGGAACATCGCGGTGAAGGGGCGGCCGGCGGGGCGGTCAGACCTGGCAGTCGGGGCACATGAACAAGTGGGACTTGGCGAAGCGGACCTTGGTCACCGTGCCCCGGCAGCGGCTGCACGCCTGCCCGGCCCGGTCGTAGACCTCCAGGTACTCCTGGAACCCGCCGGGCTTGCCCGCCAGGTCGTGGTAGCCGCCGTCGGCGAGGGTGGTGCCCCGGTGCTTGGCCCCGTCGTGGAGGGTCTCGACCAGGGCCCGGTAGAGGCGCCGCATCTCCTGCGAGGTCAGCCGGTTGGACTCACGGTCGTGGCGCAGCCCGGCCTGCCACATGATCTCGTCGGAGTAGACGGCGCCGATGCCCACCACCGCAGTGGGGTCGGTGAGGAACGACTTGATCGGCTGGGACCGGCTCAGCAGCAGGTGACCGAAGGTCGTCCAGGAGATGGGCTCGACGACGGGGTCGAGGCCGAGCTGGGTGAGGACCGGCTCCTGCTCGAGCAGCTCGTCCGGGGTGGCGACCCAGACCTTCATCACACCGGTGGTGTCGACCATCCGGAGCTGGCCGCCCTGGGTGAACGAGATCACCACCTGGGTGCCCTTCTCGACCTCCTCCTTGGGCGTCGTCTTGCGGAGGCCGCCCCCGTCGCGCAGGTCCATGACGAGCAGCTCGCCGCTGTCGAGCTTGAGGGTGAGGAGCAGGCCGCGCCGGTCCGCGGACTGGACCTTGACGCCGTCGAGCCGCTCGATCAGCTGCTTCTTGGGCGTGTGGCCCATGGCCGTGCGCCCCGGGACCTCGGTCGTCTTCACCCGCTTGCCGCCGACCTCGCGGTCGAGGTCGCGGCGGAGGGTCTCCATCTCGGGCAGCTCAGGCATCGGTGGTGTTCTCGGTCTCGTTGGTTGGGGGGGGAACGGTCTCGGAGGGGGCGGGCGCCGGGGTCGAGGAGTCGTCGTCGGACGCGGCGTGGGCCGCGACCAGGGCCTGGTAGGCGACCCGGGCCGCGAGCTGCTCGGCCTGCTTCTTGGAGCGGCCGGTGCCGGTGCCCCACTCGGCGCCGCCGACGCGGGCGACGGCGGTGAAGGTCTTGTCGTGCTCGGGGCCGGTGTCGCTGACCCGGTAGGAGACGACCTCGTGGAGCTCGCGGCTCACGTGCTCCTGGAGGCGGCTCTTGTCGTCGAGGTGCCCGGGCTCGCCGGACGCGGTCCGGATCCGCTCGCCGAGCAGGTGCATGACGACGGCGCGGGACGCGGCGCGCCCGGCGTCGAGGTGCACCGCACCGATCACCGCCTCCAGGGCGTCGGCCAGGATCGACGGCTTCTCCCGCCCGCCGGTGGCCTCCTCGCCCTTGCCGAGGCGCACGACCGAGCCCAGGTCGAGCTCCTCCGCGGTCTCGGCGAGCGTCGTGGCCCGGACGACGGTGGCCCGCGCCCGCGACAGCCAGCCCTCGTCGGCCTCCGGGAAGGCGCGGTAGAGCTCCTCGGCCACGACCGCTCCGAGCACGGCGTCGCCGAGGAACTCCAGCCGCTCGTTCGACGGGCCACCGGGGTTCTCCGCGCACCACGATCGATGGCGCATGGCGACCTCCAGCAGCTCGGGGTCGGCGAAGGAGTGGCCGATCCGGTCGGCGAGGGGGCCGACCGCGGGGAGCCCGTCGCGGGGGGTCAGGAGGCTTCGCCGCCCACCCGGGCGAAGACGTAGTCGACGGCGTCGCGCACGGTCTTGAGGTCCTCGAGGTCCTCGTCCTCGATGCGGAAGCCGACGGTGCGCTCGCCGACCTCCTCCTCCAGGGCCTCGACCAGCTCGATCAGGGCGAGCGAGTCGGCCTCCAGGTCGTCGGCGAACGAATCGCCCTCGTGGACCTCGGAGGCCTCGATCTCGAGGATGTCGACGAGGCGGTCACGGATGAGCTCGAACACCTCTTGGCGGGTCATCGGCGCCTGCTGGCTGTGGGTCTCGGCGGGCAACTCTGCGCTCCTGGGTCGACGGACGGCC
>CAYQGF010000094.1:0-10611 GCA_964416885.1 uncultured Iamiaceae bacterium | reverse complement strand
CGGGCGCTGCTGCTGATCGACGGGGTCGACGGCGAGGTCGTCGACTGGTTCGCCGAGGACAACCCCGAGGACTGGAGCGACCTCGACGGTGCCCTCACCGGCGCCGGCAAGCCGTTCGAGACGGGCCAGTAGCCGACCGTTGCGGGCCTTGATCGTCGGCGGGGGCATCGCCGGGCTGACGACCGCGACGGTCCTCGGCCGGCTCGGCCACGACGTCACCGTCGCCGAGCGCTCGCCCGACTTCGCCACCGTCGGGGCCGGGATCGGCCTGGCCCGGGGCGCCGAGGCGATCCTCGACGTCCTCGGTGTCGAGCGCGCCGCGGTCGCCCAGCCGATCGCCCGGCTGGAGGTGCGCACCGCCGCCGGACGGGTGCTGCAGGGCTTCGACAGCCCCGGCGGGCTGGCGGCCTACGCCCGGCCCGAGCTCCACGGCGCGCTGCTCGCCGCCGCCGGTGCGGTGGCCGACCTGCAGGGCGGCACCGTCCCCGACGCCGCGGCCCGGGCCGAGCACGACCTGGTGGTCGGGGCCGACGGCATCGCCTCGGCGACCCGTCGGGCGGTGGTGGGCGATGCGCCGGTCCGGTACTCGGGAGCGACCTGTTGGCGGGCGATCGTGCCCAACGTCGGGATCGACGCGTCGTTCGAGGCGTGGGGCGACGGCGTCCGGTTGGGCGGCATCCCGTTGACCGACGACCGGCTCTACTGCTTCTTCGTGCGGGCCTGCCCCCGCCGGTCGCCGGCGCCGCCCGACCTGGCCACGCTCCAGGGCTGGTTCTCCGGCTTCGGGGGCGGGGCTGGACGGGTCGTCGCCGCCCTCGATGCCCTGCCTCCGTTCCACCACGACCTCGACGAGCTCGACCGGCCGGCCTGGGGCGCGGGCTCGACCGTGCTGGTCGGCGACGCCGCCCACGCCATCACGCCCAACCTCGGCTTCGGGGCCAGCCTGGCCATCGAGGACGCCGTGGCCCTCGGGCTCCTCCTGGCCGACGGCTGCCCGGCGGACGACGTCGCCCCCGCCCTGGAGCGCACCCGACATCGGCGGGCCCGGTCGGTGCAGCTCCGGTCCCGCCGGATCGGCCAGGTGGCCCAGCTCCGGTCCCGGACGGCGGTCCGGCTCCGCACGCTCGCCTCGGTCGCCACCCCGTCGGCCCTCGTCCGCGCCCAGCACACCGCCCTCGTCGCCCCCGGCGAGGCCCTCGCCACCCGTCTCCGCGCCGCGCTGTAGGGGCCCCGTCGTCAGGCGTCGGCGGCGACCTCGCGGCGGACCTGGTCGACGAGGTGGTCGGGGAGGGGCTCGTAGCCGATCGGCTCGGCGTGGAACCGACCCCGGCCGCCGGTGAGCGAGCGCAGCTCCACCGCGTAGCGACGCAGCTCGGCCGCCGGCACCGTGGCGGTGATCACCTGGGCGCCGTCGGCGTCGGCCTCCACGCCCTCGATGCGGCCCCGGCGGGCGGTGAGGTCGCCCATCACGTCGCCCTGGACGTCGGCCGGCACGGTGACCTCCACCCGGCCCATGGGCTCGAGCAGGGCCGGCCCGGCCCGGTCCAGGGCGTCGGTGAGGGCCAGCCGGGCCGCGGCCCGGAACGCCATCTCCGAGGAGTCGACGGCGTGCTCCTTGCCGTCGACCAGGGTGACGGCGATGTCGACCACGGGGTGCCCGAGCGGCCCGCCCCGGGCCATGGCCTCCTCGACGCCCTTCTGCACCGCCGGGACGTAGCCCTTGGAGATCGCCCCACCGACGATCTTGGAGGTGAACTCCAGGCCGGTGCCGGCCGGGCGGGGCTCGACCACCAGCGTGCAGACCGCGAACTGGCCGTGCCCGCCGGTCTGCTTCTTGTGCCGCCCCTCGGCCTCGGCCCGGCCCGCGATCGTCTCCCGGTAGGCGACGGCGACCTCCTCGGTGTCGACGGCCACCCCGAACTTGGAGGCCAGCCGCTCCAGGGCCAAGCCGACGTGGGCGTCGCCGACCCCCCGCAGCAGGGTCTGGTGGGTCTCGTCGTCGCGCTCGACCCGGATGCCCGGGTCCTCCTCGACCAGGCGGTGGAGGGCGGCGCCCAGCCGGTCGTCGTCGGCCTGGGTGCGGGCGGTGATGGCGACGGCGTAGACCGGCTCGGGCGGGGCGAGGGGGGCGACGGCGACCGGCCGGCCCCGGGGGGCGAGGGTGTCGCCGGTGAGGGTGTCGGACAGCTTGGCCACGGCCCCGACCTCGCCGGCGACCAGCTCGGCGACCGGCTCCTGCTCGGCGCCCCGGACCCGGAGCAGGGCGTGGAGCCGCTCGTCGGCGCCGCTGCGGCTGTTGACCAGGTGGTCGTCGGCCCGGATGGTGCCGCTCAGCACCCGGAACATCGACAGGTGGCCGACGAACTGGTCGGCGACGGTCTTGAACACGAAGGCCAGCGGGGGGCCGTCGGGGACGGGGGCGATGTCGACGGTGGTGTCGCCGGCGGTGACGGTGACCGGCGGGCGGTCGAGGGGCGAGGGGCCGATCTCGCAGATGAAGTCGGCCAGCCGGTCGACGGCGACCTCGCCGATGGCCGACCCGCACACGACCGGGAACACGCTCGCCTCGTCGACGCCGACGGCGAGCAGCCGCTCCAGCTCCTCGACCGACGGGACCTCGCCCTCGAGGTAGCGCTCGAGCATGTCGTCGTCGGCCACGACGATGCCCTCGACCAGGGTGTCGTGGACCCGGTGCTCCTGCTCCTCCATGTCGTCGGGGACCTCGCCCGTGGTCGCCGTCCCGTCGACGTAGGTGAAGGCGGTGTCGCTCAGCAGGTCGGCCACGCCCCGGAAGCCGGCCTCGGCCCCGATCGGCAGCTCCAGCGGGGCGATGCCGGCGCCGAAGCGGTCGCGCAGGCCGTCCAGCGTGGCGTCGAAGTCGGCGCGGTCCCGGTCGAGCTTGCTGACGAACACCATGCGGGGGACGTCGTGGGCGACCGCGGCCCGCCACGCCGCCTCGGTGCCGACCTGCACCCCGTCGACGGCGCTGACCACGAACACGGCCAGGTCGGCGACCCGGAGGGCGGCCTCGACGTCGGCCCCGAAGTCGGGGTCGCCGGGCGTGTCGAGCAGGGTGATCCGGTGGCCCTTCCACTCGAACGGGAGCACCGACAGGGCGACGGAGTGGTGCCGGGCCTTCTCGGCCGGGTCGTGGTCGCTGACGGTGGTGCCGTCCTCGACCGTGCCCCGCCGGGTGATGGCCCCGGACAGGTGGAGGAGGGCCTCGGCCAGCGTGGTCTTGCCGGCACCGGCGTGGCCGACGAGGGCCACGTTGCGGATGCGGTCGGTGGGGAACGACGCCACGGGACCTCCTGGAGGGGGAGTGGCGCGCAGGGTAGCGGCGGCCGGGCCCCGCTGCCGGGGCGGGGCGAGGGTTGGGCCGACGCCGCGGTCGGGCATGCTGGTGTCCGGACAGCCCGACTGCTAACTTCTGCAAGCACACCTGTCCGAGGAGACCGATGTTCGACGGCCAGTTCCGCAGCCAGGCCGAGGTGCAGCTCCGCCCCATCGGCACGAGCTTGAAGAAGACCGGCATCACCGCCGACCACCTGACGCTGCTCGGCGTGGTCATGGCCGCGGCGTGCGCCGTCGCCATCGGCAACGGCGCCCTGCGCCTCGCCCTGCTCCTGCTGGTGCTCTGCGCCGTGCCCGACGTCCTCGACGGCGCCGTGGCCAAGGCGTCCGGCACCGCCTCGCCCCGGGGCGCCTTCTTCGACTCGGTGTCGGACCGGGTCGCCGACTCGCTCCTGTTCGGTGGTCTGGCCTGGTACCTGTCGTCGCAGCCGGGTGCCGGCCGCATCGCCGTCCTGCCCCTCGCCGTCCTGGCGACCTCGCTGGTGATCTCCTACGAGCGGGCCAAGGCCGAGGCCCTCGGCTACGACGCCAAGGGCGGGCTGATGGAGCGGGCCGAGCGGCTGATCGGCGTCGGCCTGGCCCTGCTGTTCCAGCCGGCGATGATCGCCATCCTCTGGGTGATGCTGGCCCTCAGCGTGTTCACCGCGGCCCAGCGGTTCGTCAAGGTCTGGCGCCAGGCCAGCACCACGGTCCCCAGCACCACGGTCCCCACCACCACCGAGCGGCTCCGGGCCCGTCGCCAGGCCCGGATGTCCCGGACCGCCTCCCGCCGTCAGGGTCGGGCCACGGGGCGGGAGCGGTTCCTCGCCGCCCGCGACACCTTCCCGGCCCGCCGACGCGACTCCGACTCCTCGCCGTCCTGAGCATCGAGCCCGTCTACCTCGGGTTCCGGGCCGGGTCCGTCGCGGCCCGGGCGCTCCCGGGCTGGTCGGTGCCGACCGTGGCGCGCCTCGGGGGCAGGGTCGGCGCCCGCAGGATGGCGGCCCGGCGGCTGATCGTCGAGCGCAACCTGCGGCGCGCCCTGGGCGACGACCTGCGCGAGGACCGGCTCCCCGTCCTCGTCGACGCCACCTTCGCCTCCTATGCCCGCTACTGGATGGAGTCGTTCCGGCTCCCCGGCACGGCCGTCGAGGACCTCGACCGGGGCACCGTCGAGCGCGGCTACGAGCACGTCGAGGAGGCCCTGGCCGGGGGGAAGGGCGCCATCTTGGCCCTGCCCCACCTGGGCGCGTGGGAGTGGGCCGCCTTCTGGTTGACGGCGGTCAAGGGCCACCCGGTCACCGCGGTGGCCGAGCAGATCGAGCCGCCGGCGCTGGCCGAGTGGTTCGTCGGGCTTCGGAACGCCTTCGGGATGGAGGTCGTGCCCTACAGCGCCACCGCGGCCACCGCCGCCGCCACGGCCTCGGCCAAGGCCCTCAAGCAGGGCCGGGTCCTGGCCCTCCCGAGCGACCGCGACCTGTCCGGCACCGGCGTCCCCGTCACCTTCTTCGGTGAGGAGACGACCCTGCCGGGCGGCCCGGCCACCCTCGCCCTCCGCACCGGCGCCCCGCTGCTCGTGGCCACCTGCTACTACGACGACGACCGGCACCTCGGCGTCGCCCTCCCGCCGCTCGACACCGCCCGGCGCGGGAAGCTGCGCGACGACGTCGCCCGGGTCACCCAGGACCTGGCCCACGCCCTGGAGGAGCTGATCCGCCGGGCGCCGGACCAGTGGCACCTGCTCCAGCCCAACTGGCCCTCGGACCACGAGGCCCTGAGAGCAGCCGGCCTGGCCTGACGCGCACGTGGTGTCAGACACCAACTCGCGCGCCGTACGCGACGTGCCTGGCACATCGCGTACGCCGGCAGCCGGTTCGGCCCGGCCGTAGGGTCCGGCGCATGAGCGGCTTCGGGGTCCCCGATCATGTCCGCCCGGTCCGAGACCGGGTCCTGGCGTTCATGAAGGAGCGGGTCGAGCCGGCCGAGGCGGCCGTCCTGGAGGGCGACGACGCCCGCGCTGTCCTGCGGGGCCTCCAGGACCAGGCCAAGGCCGAGGGGCTGTGGGCGTTGGGCCACCCGGTCGAGCTGGGCGGCGGGGGGATGCCGTTCCTCGACTACGTGTACGTCAACGAGGTCCAGGGGCGCAGCGAGGTCGGCCAGCTCGCCCTCGGCACCTACACCCTCCAGGACTCGCTGATGCTCCACGCCCATGCCAGCCCGGCCCAGCGGGAGCGCTGGCTGGAGCCCCTGGTGCGGGCCGACATCTCGCCGAGCTTCGCCATGACCGAGCCCGAGGTCGCCTCCTCGGACCCGACCCAGCTCCGGACCACGGCGACCCTCGACGGCGACGAGTGGGTCATCCGGGGCCGCAAGTGGTTCACCACCGGGGCGAACCGGGCGGCGTACACGACGGTGATGTGCCGCACCGAGCCCGACGCCCCCGACCATGCCGCGTTCAGCATGATCCTCGTCCCGACCGACACGCCGGGCTACACGATCGTGCGGGAGACGCCGGTGCTCGGCATCCGGGGCGGGCACTGCGAGGTGGTCTACGACGACGTCCGGGTGCCCGCCGACCACCTGCTGGGGGGCCGGGGCCGGGGGTTCGTCATCGCCCAGGAGCGGCTGGGCCCGGGCCGGATCTTCCACTGCATGCGCTGGCTGGGCCAGGCCCAGCGGGCCTTCGAGCTGCTGTGCGACCGGCTCAACTCCCGCACCGCCTTCGGCGAGCCGCTGGCGGCCAAGCAGCTCATGCAGCAGCACGTGTTCGAGAGCTACGCCCAGATCCAGGCCTGCCGGCTGCTGACCCTCCACGCTGCCGAGGCCGTCGACCGGGGTGGCGACGCCCGGGTCGAGATCGGGGCGATCAAGGTCGTCGGTGCCCGGATGCTCCACGACGTGATCGACCGGGCGGTCCAGGCCTACGGCGCCGCCGGGCTCACCGACGACACGCCGCTCAGCCACATGTACCGGGCCGCCCGCTTCGCCCGCATCTACGACGGCCCCGACGAGGTCCACGTCCACACCGTCGCCCGCCGGCTGCTGAAGGCCGCCCGCGACGGCCACCCCTGGGACTTCGCCGGTTAGGCCGGCTCGACGTCGGGGGGGAGGAGCCACTTGGGGTTGGCGACCCTCAGGCGCTCGACGACCGCCGCTCGGACCTGCGCCGTCAGCTCCGGGGTGACCTCGACGGCGCCCTCCCGGATGGCCGCGGCCAGGGCGGCCTCGTCGTCGAGGGGCCAGTCCACGTCGGCGTGGGCGACCTCGCGCTGGACCGTGGCGAGGGCGCGGTCGACGACCTTCATGCTGAAGGCGGTGGCCCCCTCGAGCTGGGGCGCGACCTCCTCGGCGAGGTGGGTGCGGACGGCGTCGAGCAGCTCCTCGGCCGTCGGCCGACCGTGGCGGGAGCCGGGCGGGGGCACCTCCAGGACGGGTGTCGCCGGCACGCCCATCAGCCCCAGCAGGTCGTACTCGTTCTCGCACACCCGGCGCCCGATCGTGGCCAGCTCGACCGACCGGACGTGGCCGTCGAGGTGGCGCCGGGCCTGCACCGCGCAGATCAGGCCCCACATGAGGGTGCCCGCCGCCGTCCACCAGCGGACGTGGGCCGGGTCGACCGCGACCCCCCGCGCCTCGGTGTAGGCCGCCAGCAGGTCGTCGAGGTCGGCCAGGCCGCCCACCTCCCGGTCGCCGCCGAACCGCCACGCCCGGACGCACAGCCAGCCCAGGTCCTCCAGCGGGTCGCCCCGGTGGGCCAGCTCCCAGTCGAGGACCCCGGTGAGCCGGTCGCCGTCGACCAGCAGGTTGCCGATCCGGAAGTCGCCGTGCACCACGGTGTCCGGCGTCGTCGGCGGCCGGGCCTCGGCCAGCCACCGCAGGGCCAGCTCGAAGGCGGGCCGGGCCTCGCCCACCAGGTCGAGCCCGACCCGGGCCTGCTCCAGCCCGTCCTTGTGCACCAGGCCCGGGTGCTCGTCGACGGGGATCGAGTGGATGGCGGCCAGGGCCCGGCCCATCTGGCCGGCCAGGTCGGCCCGGCCGGCCTCGGTGCGCTCGGCCCGGACCAGACGGGGCCCGAGGGCCTCGCCCGGCACCGCCTCGGTGACCCGGGCGGTCCCCAGCGGCCCCGCATCGGCGGCCCCGACCACCGTCGGGGGGACGGGGACGCCGGCGGCGGCCGCGGCGAGGAGGAGGGCGTCCTCGACCTCCATCGGCGGCGCCCCCACGCCCCCGGCGGCCCGGGTGCGCTGGAGGACCAGGTCCCGCCCGCCCGCCGTGAACCGCCACGTCTCCCGGGATGCTCCGCCCGACAGGCGGCGCAGGTCCGACACCTCGGCCCCGAGGACGGCGGTCAGGTCGGCGGCGAGGTCGTCGGAGGAGGCCACGGACCGGGACCCTAGATACCAACCCTCCTAGGCTGCCGATCCGTGCGGATCGGCCTCGTCTGCCCCTACAGCCTCACGATCCCCGGAGGGGTCCAGGCCCAGGTCCTCGGGCTGGCGCGGGCGCTGCGGGCCCAGGGCCACCCCACCCGGGTGCTCGCCCCCTGCGACGGCCCCCCGCCCGACACGTGGGTCACGCCGCTCGGCAACAGCATGCCGACCGCGGCGAACGGCTCGGTCGCCCCGGTCGCCCCCGACCTGCCGGCCCAGCTCCGGCTCATCCGGGCCGCCAACGACGAGGACTTCGACGTCGTCAACGTCCACGAGCCGCTCGGGCCGGGCGTGTGCATCACCACCTGCGTGGTGAAGCCGGCGCCCCTGGTCGGCACGTTCCACGCCGCCGGGGTGTCCGGGGCCTACCGGACGCTCGGCCCGCTGGTCCGCTGGCTGGCCTCCCGCCTCGACCTGCGCTGTGCGGTGTCCGACGACGCCGAGGCGCTGGCGTCCAAGTACCTCAAGGGCACCTACGAGCGGGTCTACAACGGCATCGAGGTCCCCTTCTTCGCCGACGCCGAGCCCACGCCCACCGACGGCACGCCCACGATCATGTTCCTGGGCCGCCACGACGAGCGCAAGGGGCTGGAGGTGCTGCTGGACGCCCTGCCGCACCTGCCCCGCGACGTGCGGGTCTGGGTCGCCGGCGACGGCCCCGACACCGAGCGGCTCGTCCGCCGGACCTCGGGGGACCCCCGGGTCGAGTGGCTGGGGCGCATCTCCGACGACGAGAAGGCGTCCCGGCTCCGGGCCGCCACCGCCTACTGCGCGCCCTCGCTGCGGGGGGAGTCCTTCGGGGTCGTGCTGCTGGAGGCCATGGCGGCGGGGGTGCCGATCGTCGCCAGCGACCTGCCCGGCTACCGCAAGGTCGCCCGTCCGGACGAACAGGCCCTCATGGCCCCGCCCGGGGACCCGGTCGCGCTCGGGGCCGCGCTCACCCGGGTCCTCGCCGACCGGGCGCTCGCCGCCGAGCTGGTGGCGGCCGGCCGGGTGCGGGCGGCGGAGTTCTCGATGGACGCCCTGGCGACCCGCTACCTCGATCTCTACGCCCGCGTGGCGCCCTCGGCCTAGGCTCGGCCCCGTGATGTGGGTCGTGCTCATCCTGGTGGTGGTGATCGTGGTGCCCCTCGTGTGGGGCGTCCTCGCCTACAACGGCATCGTCCGGTTGAAGAACCGGGTGGAGTCGGCGTGGGCGCAGATCGAGGTGCAGCTCAACCGGCGCCACGACCTGATCCCCAACCTGGTCGAGACGGTCAAGGGCTACGCCGCCCACGAGCAGGCGACGCTGGAGAACGTCATCGCGGCCCGCAACCGGGCCGTCGCCGCCGCCGGCCCCGCCGCCCAGGCCGAGGCCGAGAAGGCGGTGACCGGCGCCCTGGCCAACGTGTTCGCCCTGAGCGAGGCCTACCCCGACCTCAAGGCCAACCAGAACTTCCTCGCCCTCCAGACCGAGCTGAGCGAGACCGAGGACCGGGTCGCCTACGCCCGGCAGTACTACAACGACGCCGTCAACCGGTACAACGACAAGATCCAGACCTTCCCCGGGGTGTTCGTGGCCCGGGCCGCCGGCTTCGGCGAGCGGGAGTACTTCCAGGCCGAAGGTGACGCCCGAGGCCCGGTGAAGGTGGACTTCTGAGCACCAACGACGACGCCCTGGAGGTCAACCAGGCCGTCGCCCGCCGGCTCACCCTCCTCGCCGCGGCCGTCCCCCAGGTGGTCGTGGTCGTGGTCGTCGTGGCCCTGTTCGTGCTGCTGGGCGTCGGCGTCGTGCCGATCGTCGTGATCCTGCTGCTCGGCGGGGCCGGCATCGTCACGCTGACCCTCGCCGTGCGCAAGGGCGGGGCCGGCATGGTGCTCGCCGCCACCGGCGCCCGACCGGCGGGGGCGGCCGACGAGCCCCGCCTGCACAACCTGCTCGACGGGCTGTGCGTCGGCGTCGGCATCCCCAAGCCGGGCCTGTGGGTGGTCGACGACCCGGTGCCCAACGCCCTGGCCGTGGCCCGTGCCCCGGACGAGGCCGCGATCGTCGTCACCTCCGCGGTGGTGCAGGACCTGTCCCGCATCGAGGTCGAGGCGGTGCTGGCCCACCAGCTGGCCCGCATCCGCCGGGGCGACGCCATCGTCGGGGCCGCCGCCGTGGTGTGCCTCACCGGCCTCCCCCTCCTCACCACCCCGCCCGGTGGCTGGGCCCGGGGCGCGGCCGAGGGCCTGCGCCCGGCGCCCGGGGCGTTCGGGATGGCCCCGGTGATGGTCGCCGCCCCGCTGGTCCGCCTGCTCGCCACCCGCAACCGCACCGAGGCCGAGGTGGCCCTGGCCGACCAGGCCGCGGTCGAGATCACCCGCTACCCGCCCGGTCTCCGGGCCGCCCTGGAGAAGGTCCCGGCCACCGCCGCCGTCCCGGCCGCGGCCTCGCCCGCCACCGGGCCGCTGTGGCTGGTCGGCCCCCCGGTCGCCGGCGCCGCCGGTGAGGCGGTCCGGCGGGTCTACGAGGTCCGCCGCCCGGTGACCGAGCGCATCGAGGTCCTCCAGGAGCTGTGAGCGCCCCTCAGGTCGTGGGCCGGGCGTGGGCCTGGCTCAACCGCACGCTGCTGCGCCAGGTCGTGAGCGGCCTGGTGCTGGCCGGGCTGATCGTGGCCGTCGTCGTGGTCGTTCGGGGCGGAGGCGACGACGACCGCACTGCCACCGGCCCCCCGGCCACCGAGGACGACCGGGACGAGGGCCGGGCCGGCGACCGGGCGACCACGACGACGACCGCCGCGGCGGAGACGACGGTGCCGCCCAGCACCCTGCCGCCCCCGCCCCCGGACGACGAGCTGCGGTTCCTGCCCGAGGACACCACCCTGGG
>CAYQGF010000093.1:5567-10787 GCA_964416885.1 uncultured Iamiaceae bacterium | reverse complement strand
GGCCGACCGGGGCATCGGCCCCGTCCGCTCCCAGCACGGCCCGCATGGCCCCGGTCGCCTCGGCCCCGACCTGGCCCCTCTCGATCGCCTCGACCGCTCGGGGACCGAACACCATCCCCTCCAACAGCGAGTTCGACGCCAGCCGGTTGGCCCCATGGACCCCGGTGCACGACGCCTCCCCCGCGGCCCACAGCCCGGGCAGCGATGAGGCCCCATCGAGGTCGGTGACGATGCCACCACAGGTGTAGTGGGCAGCGGGGGCCACCGGGAGCAGGTCCTTCCGGGCGTCGAGGCCGACCTCGCGCAGCGCCGCGTCGATGGTGGGGAACATGGCGGCGAAGTCCTCGAGGTGGCGGGCGTCGAGGAAGACGTGGTCGAGGCCCTGGGCCACCATCACCTCCAGCTCGGCCCGGGACACGACGTCGCGGGGCTGGAGCTCGTCGACGAAGCGCTCGCCCTGCCCGTCCCGCAGCAGGGCGCCGTGGCCCCGCAGGGCCTCCGACAGCAGGGGCCGGGGCATGGCCTCCAGGTTGAGGGCGGTGGGGTGGAACTGGATGAACTCGACGTCGGCCACCGCCACCCCGGCCCGGAGGGCCATGGCGATGCCGTCGCCGGTGGCCTCGGTGGGGTTGGTGGTGACCGAGTAGAGCTGGCCGGCGCCGCCGGTGGTGACCAGGACGTTGCTGGCCCGGACGGTGACCACCTCGCCGCCGGGGGCGATGGCGGTGACGCCCCGGCAGCGCCCGCCCTCGACCACCAGGTCGACGGCGTAGTGGTGCTCGTACAGGGCCGACGTGCCCCGCTGGGCGGCGACGACGAGCGCCCGCTCGACCTCCCAGCCGGTGGCCGCCCCGCCGGCGTGGACGATGCGGGCCTGGCTGTGGCCGCCTTCCCGGGCCAGGTGGAGCTCGCCGTCGGGGTCGCGGTCGAACATGGCGCCGAGGGCGATCAGCTCCATGACCCGGGCCGGCCCCTCGTCGACCAGGACCCGCACCGCCTCGGTGTCGCACAGCCCGGCCCCGCAGGCGAGGGTGTCGGCCAGGTGGAGGTCGGTGGAGTCGGGGTCGTCGTGGAGCACGGCGGCCACCCCGCCCTGGGCCCACCGGGTGGTGGCCTGGGGCAGCTCGCCCTTGGTCAGCACGCCCACCCGCATGTTGTGGACGTCCGCGGCCCGTACCGCGGCCGACAGCCCGGCCACCCCGCTCCCCAGGACCAGCAGGTCGAGCTCGTGCTCCTCAGGCGCCATGAGGAGAGTGTCTAGCGACTCAGCTCGCCTCGACCTCGACGTAGCGCCTCGGCGCCGGGGAGGTGAGGTCGGCGAGGGCCCGGGCGGTCGCCTCGTCGACGATGCGGTTGGCGGTGTCGACGTGCACGATGCGGGGCGCGTAGGCCTCCAGCTCGGCGTCGGTGTAGTCGGCGTAGCTGATGAGGATCACCCGGTCGCCGGGGGCCACCAGCCGGGCCGCGGCGCCGTTGAGGCAGATCGCCCCCGACCCCCGCGGCCCCTCGATCACGTAGGTCTCCAAGCGGGCGCCGTTGTCGATGTCGACCACCGCGACCTGCTCGTACTCCACCAGGTCAGCGGCGTCCATCAGGTCGCGGTCGACGGTGACCGACCCGACGTAGTGCAGGTTGGCGTCGGTGACGGTGGCGCGGTGGACCTTGGACTTCATCATCCGTCGTCGCACGGGTGGGCTCCTGGAGGTGGTGGACGCCGGCGGACCGGTCGCCCCCGGGTGGGAACGCCGCCAGCCTACGGACCGTCGGCCGGAACCCTCACACCGGCACGGTCACACCGAGGTTGTCGAGCAGGCGGGGCGGGCCCACCCGGGCGGCGATCAGGAGCCGGACCTCGCCGGCCAGGCGCTCCGGGGTGGCCAGGGTGTCGGCCTCGACCGCGGCGGCGTAGTCGAGGGCGACCAGCGGCTCCTCGGCCACGACCGCGGCCATGGCCGCCTCGACCGCGGCCGGCGACCGCTCCCCCGCCTCGATCGTCGCCGCCCCGTGGCGCAGCGCCCGGTACAACACCGGGGCCGCGGCCCGCTCGACGTCCGACAGGTAGACGTTGCGGCTCGACCGGGCCAGCCCGTCGGGCTCCCGGTGGGTCGGGCAGGCGACGACCTCGACCGGCAGCGACAGGTCCGAGGCCATCCGCCGGACCACGCACACCTGCTGCCAGTCCTTCTCGCCGAAGTAGGTGCGGCAGGGGCCGAAGATCGAGAACAGCTTGCAGACGACGGTCGCCACGCCGGCGAAGTGGGTCGGCCGGCTGGCCCCCTCGAAGCGGGCCGACACCTCGGTCACGCTCACCGTCGTCAGCACCGGCCGGGGGTACATCTCCTCGACCGGCGGGGTGAACACCAGGTCGACCCCGGCCGCCTCGGCCAGGGCCAGGTCGCGGGGCAGGTCCCGGGGGTAGGCGGCCAGGTCCTCGCTCGGCCCGAACTGGAGCGGGTTGACGAAGATGCTCATCGCCACCAGGTCGTTGTCGCGCCGGGCCGCCTCGACCAGCGAGAGGTGGCCCTCGTGCAGGTAGCCCATCGTCAGGACGACACCCACCCGGCGCCCGGCGGCCCGGGCCCCCTCGGTGGCGGCCCGCACCTCGGCGACGGTGGTGACGACGTCCATCAGCGCTCCTTCAGGCCCGGCCGGCCAGCCGCTGGGCCAGGGCGACCAGGGCGTCGTAGGCGGGCCGCTCGGCGGGGTCGAGGGCGGCCCGGTGACGGTCGAGGGTGGCCTCGTCGCCCCGGGCCGCCGGGCCGGTGAGGGCGGCCGCGGGGCCGAGGGCGGCGACGTTCTCGACGGTGGCCCGGGCCAGGTCGAGGTAGGCCTCCAGCGGGACCCCCACCGGGGCGGCGACCCGCTCGACCTGGCCCAACAGGGCGACCAGGTGGTTGGAGGCGATGCAGGCGGCGGCGTGGTAGGCGGCCCGGCGGGCGTCGTCGACCTCGACGGCGCGGCCTCCCAGGTCGTCGACCACCCGACGGGCGATCGGGTCCCCGGCGACCGCGAACCAGGCCCCGGCGACCAGCCGGTCGGCGCCGACCTCGGCGGTGGGCAGGGCGACCAGCGGGTGGACCGCGGCCCGCCGCTCGTGGCCGGCGAGGACGTCGAGGCCGAGCGACCCGGCCAGGTGGGCGACCACGGCCGGCCCGGGGGCGACGGCGGCGGCGACCGGGGCGATGGCGGCGTCGGGCACGGCCAGCACGAGCAGGTCGACCCCGGTCGCGGCGTCGGTCACGTCGTCACCCCGGCCCAGGGGCGCCTCGACGGCCCACCCGGCCCGACCCAGGGCGAGGCCGAGGGCGCCCCCGGCCCGACCCGGCCCGACCACCCGCACCGACGGGGCTCCGGCCACGGCGTCGTCCCTCGGTCCGGTCACCCGGCCGCGGCCCACACGACGTCGTCGAGCACGCCGTACGCGGCCGCCGGGTGCAGCCCCATCCCGACCCGGGTGCTCCCGCTGTCGTCGGTGGCCGTGGCGACGACCGAGCCGCCGGCCAGCAGCTCGACGTCGGGGCCGACGACGTGGACCCCGAGCCGGACACCGGGCTGGACCACCGCGCCGGTGTCGACCAGGAGCTCGGCCTCCCCGCCGTGCACCGAGAACAGGGCGAGGGTGTGGACCTGCAGCGCCGGCGCCCACAGGAGGAAGGACCCGTCGTCCCGCACCCCGAAGGCGACACCGGTGCCCTCGCTGGCATCGGGGAGGGCCAGCTCGAAGCGGAGGTCGCGGCCACCGGCGTCGACGGTCGCCAGGGCGCCGATGAAGTCGTCGCCGGGGGCGGCCACGACCCGCTGGTCGATGACGGAGACCTGGCCCCGGGCGACCTCCCAGGGGCGGTCGCCGAGGGCCGGGAGCTGGTCGCCGTCGGTGTCGTCGAACGACAGCGAGGCGTCACCACCCGCGGCCAGCTCCGGGTCGCCGCCCGGACCGACCTCGGTCGCGGCGCCGTCGATCGGGCCGACCGGGCCCGACCCCCCACCGAGGTTGGGCGGGTCGGTGGCGGCGTCGAGCGTGGCCGCCGGGCCGAGCTCCGGTTCCTCGCCGTCGTCGCCCAGCGCGCCCAGGGCGAAGGCGACGCCCACGACGACCAGGGCGACCACGGCGGCGATCACAACCGTGCGGTCGAGGCGGAGGCGGGAGCGGCCCGACCGATCGGGCCGGTCGGGGGCGGGCCGGGCCGGGGCGGGGCGGGAGGCGGCCTCGGCCCCGAGGGCCCACACCAGGGCGAGCGGGTCGGCCTCGACGTCCTCCTCGGCATCGGCATCGGGAGCAGGCGCACCGGGCTCCAGCTCCGGCTCCGCATCGTCCTGGGCCTCG
Organism: uncultured Iamiaceae bacterium; assembly: GCA_964416885.1. GTDB lineage: Bacteria > Actinomycetota > Acidimicrobiia > Acidimicrobiales > Iamiaceae > Iamia. Next base: position 6,463 of record CAYQGF010000093.1, on the reverse strand, counting down.
GCCTCCACGTCGTCGACGACGAAGCCCAGCGCCTCCAGGTCCTCGACGAGCCGGTCCTCGTCCACCTGGCCCAGTCCGGCCCGGGCGAGGGCGGCACCGATCTGGTCGAGGTAGAGGTCGGGGTCGAGGTCGAGCGCCGTCTCGATGACCTGCCGACGGCGCGTCGGGGCCGCCGCGGCATCGGGCCCGGCATCGGGCAGGGGGCCGGTGAGCGGTCCGAGCCGCACCACTCCGGCGCCCGGGCCGGCCCACTCGGCGGGGACCAGGTCGCCGGCCACCTCGGCCAGCGGGGCCAGGACGAAGTCCCGTTCGAACATGCGGGGGTGGGGCACGGTGAGGTCGGGGTCGTCCACCGCCTCCCCGTCGACCCAGAGCACGTCGACGTCGAGGGTGCGCGGCCCCCACCGCTCGGCCCGGACCCGCTCGGCGGCGGTCTCCAGCCGGCGGGCCACGTCGAGGAGCTCGTGGGGGGTGCGGTCGGTGGCGAGCACCGCCACCAGGTTGAGGTAGGCGCCCTGCTCGGGGCCACCGACCGGTTCGGTCTCGTAGACCGAGGAGACCGCCGTGACCTCGTCGGCGAGGGAGGCCACCGCGGCCCGCAGGTGGAAGGCCCGGTCACCGAGGTTGGAGCCGAGACCGAGGACCGCCCGGGCGGGCGCTCGGCTCACCCGCCCCGGGCCCGGGTGACCCGCACCCCGGACGTGGCCACGATCTGGGAGACCGGGGGCCGCAGCTTGCGGACGGCCACGGTGACGCCCAGCACCCGGTCGTCGGAGAGCACGACCTCGGCGATGCGGGCCGCCAGCCGCTCCAGCAACTGGAACCGCTCGGTGGTGACGACCCGCTCGACCAGCTCGCAGACCGCGCCGTAGTCGACGGTGTCGTCGAGGTCGTCG
>CAYQGF010000093.1:0-5557 GCA_964416885.1 uncultured Iamiaceae bacterium | reverse complement strand
GGTCGTCGGACTCCCCGGCCGGTCCCAGGTCGGCCCGGATGTCGAGGTCGACCTCCAGCGGCTGCGCCCGCTCCTGCTCCTCGGGCAGCGCCCCGCAGACCCCGAGGGCGGTCAGGCCGCGCAGCTCGATCAGGTCGCCGTCAGGCACGGGAGCCGGGGAGCTCGGGGGCCAGGGCGATCAGCTCACGACCGAGCGGGCCGATCTGTCGGGTCAGCATCCGCTCGACCAGCATCGTGGCCTTGGGCGCCTCGGGGACCATCCCGGTCCAGATCACGTAGGCCGCGACGATGCCGGCGATGCGGTCGCCCAGCTCGTCACCGTGCACCAGGATCTTGTGGCCCTGGCCGAGCAGCCGCTCGATCTCGGGGAACAGCTCGGCCAGGATCGGGCCGGGCTCGTCGTGGCTCCGGATCGGCCGGTGGAGCCACGCCACCTCCAGCTCGTCGTAGCTGTGGAGGTTGTGGCTGGCCGGGATCAGGGAGATCACCCGGGTGAAGCCCTGCTCCCGGATCCAGATGATCTCCTCCTGCCGACGGACCCGTCGGTGGTTCGCGCCGTACCCGCCCGGGCGCTCGCACACCGCGAAGCGGTCCTTGATGACCCACGAGAAGTTCCGGGGCTTGATGCCCTGGGCCCACTTGCCCTTCATCCCCATGCGGGGTGTCCCTTTCGATCTCAGCCGTCGTGGCGCGCTGAGCAGCGGCGCCGAGCCGTCTCCGATCATGCCTCATCCCGGCCGGCGAGGCGACTGCCCTGGTCAGAGCGTTGTGGAGGCCACCGCGACGGCCTCGGCGGCCCGGACCGTGCCCTCCACGTCGTGGGCGCGGACCATCCGGGCACCGGCCGCGTAGGACCACACCGCGGTGGCCAACGACCCCTCCAGACGGTCGTCGGGGGGCACCAGGGCGGCATCGGCGCCGGGGCCGTGCCCGTCGGCCTCGGCCAGCAGGGTGCCGAGGAACCGCTTGCGGCTGGTGCCGACCAGCACCGGGAGCCCGGTGGCGACCAGCTCGTCGAGCCGGGCCAGGAGCTGGAGGTTGTGGGCGACGGTCTTGCCGAAGCCGATGCCGGGGTCGACCCAGACCTCGGTGACGCCGGCGGCCAGCGCGGTCTCGGCCCGCTCGACCAGGAAGGCCCGGACCTCGTCGACCACGTCGGCGTAGCGGGGGTCGCGCTGCATGGTGCGGGGGTCGCCCTGCATGTGCATGGCGACCCAGCCGGCCCCGGTGGCCGCGGCCACCTCGTGGAGGGTGGCCGACACGTCGTTGACCAGGGTGGCCCCGGCCGCGACGGCCGCCTCGGCCACCGCCGGGTGACGGGTGTCGACGCTGACCCGCACCCGCGGGCTGAGGGCGGCGACCACCGGCACGACCCGGTCGAGCTCCTCGGCCTCCGGGACGGGGTCGGCCCCGGGTCGGGTCGACTCGCCGCCGACGTCGACCACGTCGGCCCCCGCTTCGACCAGCGCCCGGCCGTGGGCGATGGCGGCCTCGTGGTCGAGGTAGAGCCCGCCGTCGCTGAAGCTGTCGGGGGTCACGTTCACCACGCCCATGACCAGCGCCCGCTCCGTCTGCACGGCGGAACCCTAGGTGGGGTCGAGGCGGACGATGACGGACTTGCTGGTGGGGGTCTGGCTGATCTCGGCGGTGCTGTCGAGCGGGACGAGGACGTTGGCCTCGGGGAAGTAGGCGGCGCAGGTGCCCCGGGCGGTCGGGTAGGCGACGCAGCGGAACGTCGGGGCCGTGCGCTCGCCGTCGTCCCACTCCGAGACGATGTCGACCATGGCGCCGTCGGCCAGCCCCCGGTCGGCCAGGTCGTCGGGGTGGACGAACACGACCCTCCGGCCCTGGTGGATGCCCCGGTAGCGGTCGTCGAGGCCGTAGATCGTGGTGTTGTACTGGTCGTGGCTGCGGATGGTCTGGAGCAGCAGCCGGCCCTCGGGCACCTCCAGCACCTCCAGCGGGTTGACCGTGAAGCGGGCCTGGCCGGTGAGGGTGGCGAAGGTCCGGCTGTCGCGAGGCCCGTTCGGGAGGGTGAAGCCCTCGGCCACCCGCCGGTCGTAGTCGTCGAAGCCGGGGACGACCCGGCTGATGTGGTCGCGGATCACGCCGTAGTCGGCCTGCATCGCGGTCCAGTCCGCCGCGGTGCGCCCGCCGACCAGCCGCCGGGCGACCTGGCACACGACCTCGACCTCGCTGGGGACCTCGGGCGCCGGCGGGTCGAGGTGGCCCCGGGAGGCGTGGACCATCCCCATCGAGTCCTCGACGCTGACGTGCTGGGGGCCGTCGGCCTGGAGGTCGCGGTCGGTGCGGCCCCGGCACGGCAGGATCACCGACACCTCGCCGGGGCAGGCGTGGCTGCGGTTGAGCTTGGTCGACACGTGGACGGTGAGCCGGCAGGAGGCCAGGGCCTCGGCGGTGCGCTCGGTGTCGGGGGCGGCGGCGAGGAAGTTCCCGCCCATGGCGAAGAAGGCCCGGGCCCGCCCGTCGGCCATGGCCCGGATGCTGTCGACGGTGTCGTGGCCGTGCTCGGCCGGCGGGTCGAAGCCGAACTCCTCGGCCAGGGCGGCGAGGAAGGCGGGCGCCGGCTTCTCGTAGATGCCCATGGTGCGGTCGCCCTGGACGTTGCTGTGGCCCCGCACCGGGCAGGCTCCGGCGCCCTGGCGGCCGATGTTGCCCCGCAGCAGGAGGAAGTTGACGACCTCCCGGATGGTGGCCACCGAGTTGCGGTGCTGGGTGAGCCCCATGGCCCAGCACACGATGATGCGGTCGGCCGCCACCACCTCGTCGACGAAGGCCTCGACCTCGGCGTCGGCCAGCCCGGTGGCCCGGGCCACGGCGTCGGGGTCGAGGTCGGCCAGGTGGGCGGTGAGGGCCTCGAAGCCGTCGGTGTGGGCGGCGATGAAGTCGTGGTCGAGGACGTCGCCGGTGGCCCGGTCCCGCTCGATGAGCCGGGCGTTGACGGCCTGGAACAGGGCCAGGTCGCCGTTGACCCGGACCTGGAGGAAGCGGTCGGCCAGGTCGGTGCCCCGTCCGACCACGCCCCGGGGCCGCTGCGGGTTCTTGAAGGCCAGCAGGCCGGCCTCGGGCAAGGGGTTGACGGCGACGATGCGGGCGCCGTCGGCCTTGGCCCGCTCCAGGGCGGTGAGCATCCGGGGGTGGTTGGTGCCCGGGTTCTGGCCGCAGATGACGATCAGGTCGGTGTCGTGGATGTCGTCGAGGGTGACGGTGCCCTTGCCGATGCCGAGGGTCTCACCGAGGGCCGAGCCGCTCGACTCGTGGCACATGTTCGAGCAGTCGGGGAGGTTGTTGGTGCCGTAGGCCCGGACCAGCAGCTGGTAGGCGAAGGCGGCCTCGTTGCTGGTGCGGCCCGACGTGTAGAAGACGGCCTCGTCGGGGTCGTCGAGGGCGGCCAGCTCGGCGGCGATCAGGTCGTAGGCCTCGGCGTAGGTGGTCGGCACGTAGTGGTCGGCACCGGGGAGCCGCACCATCGGCTCGGCCAGCCGGCCCTGCTGGCCCAGCCAGTGGTCGCTGTGGCCGGCCAGGTCGGCGATCGTGTGGCGGGCGAACAGCTCGCGGGTGACCTTCCGGCGGGTCGCCTCCTCGGCCACCGCCTTGGCCCCGTTCTCGCAGAACTCGGCGGTGACCCTCTCGTCGGCGGCCGGGTCGGGCCAGGCGCAGCCGGGGCAGTCGAACCCGTCGACCTGGTTGACCTTGAGCAGGCTGGTGATGCTGCGCCGGACCCCCATCTCGGCCACGGCGTGGGCCGACGCGTGCAGCACCGCCGGCACGCCGGCCGCGGTGTGCTTCGGCCGGCCGACCTCGAGGTCCTCGTCCCCCTGGTCGTGCCGCGGCGCCGCCTTGTGCATCCCCCCAGTCAACCAGGGCCGGTCAATCCCGGTGGCGACCGCCGGTGACGAAGCGCATGGCCTCCTGGCGGGTGGCGACGCTGGAGCGGAACAGGCCCCGCACGGCCGAGGTGACCGTCGACGAGCCGGGCTTGCGGACGCCCCGCATCGACATGCACAGGTGCTCGGCCTCGACCACGACCATCACGCCCTTGGGCTGGAGGCTCTCGGCCAGGGCGTCGGCCACCTGCGAGGTGAGCCGCTCCTGGACCTGGGGCCGTCGGGCGTAGCCGTCGACCAGCCGGGCGATCTTCGACAGCCCGATCACCCGGCCGTCGTCGTTGGGGATGTAGGCGACGTGGGCGGTGCCCATGAACGGGACCAGGTGGTGCTCGCACATCGAGTAGAGCGGGATGTCGCGGACCATCACCATCTCGTCGTGGTCGGCCTCGAAGGTGACCTGGAGGTGACGGCGGGGGTCCTCGTGGAGCCCGGCCGCGACCTCGGTCCACATCCGGGCGACCCGGTCCGGCGTGGCCAGCAAGCCGTCGCGTGCGGTGTCCTCGCCGATGGCGGCCAGCAGCTCCCGCACGGCGGCGGCGACCCGCTCCTCGTCGACCCCTGCCCCGGGCTCGTCGGCCATCACGACCCCTTGTAGGTGCGGACGTCGGGCAGGTTGCGGTACCGCTCGGCCACGTCGAGCCCGTACCCGATGACGAACTCGGGCGGGATGCTGAACCCGACGTACTTGAGCCCGAGGTCGCCCTTCTGCTGGCCCTCCCGGACGAGCATGGCGCACACCTCCAGGCTGGCCGGGCCCCGGGCGAGCAGGTTGCGCCGCAGGTACTGCAGGGTCAGCCCGCTGTCGATGATGTCCTCGACGATGATGACGTCGCGGCCCGACAGGTCGAGGTCGAGGTCCTTGACGATCCGCACCACGCCGCTGGTCTTGGTGGCCGCCCCGTAGGACGACACGGCCATGAAGTCGACCTCGACGGGGAGGTCGATGGCCCGGCCCAGGTCGGCCATGAACACGTAGGCACCCTTGAGCACGCCGATCAGCAGCGGGGTGCGCCCGGCGTAGTCAGCGGTGATCTGGGCACCGAGGTCGGCGACCCGGCGGGCGATGGCCGCCTCGCTGACCACCACGTCCCCCAGGGCGACATCGTCCTGCTCCATGGTCGGGGAACCTATCCGGGCGGAGCGAGCGTGAGGACCCCGGCGGAGCGGGCGATGCGCCAGCCGCCGGCGACCTCGGTGGCGACGACCTCGCCGCGGGCCACGGCGAGGACCCGCTCGACCGCCGCGGCCGACGGGGGCTGGCCGGCCGCGGTGGGGCGGAGCCAGGCCCGGACGGCCACCCGGGCCAGGGCGACGGGGGCCGCGGCCAGGGCCTTGGCGTCGGTGGGGTCGAGGTCGGCGGCGAGGGCGGCGAGGAGGTCGGCGTCGTCGGCCAGCAGGTCGGCCTGGCGGGCCAGGACCGGGACGGGGTCCCGGCCGGCGATGTCGGCCAGCAGCGGCAGGACCTCGTGGCGGACCCGGTTGCGCCAGAACCGGACCTCCACGTTGCTCGGGTCCTCGACCGGCGTCAGCTCCTCCGCTGCGCACAGGGCCACGGTCTCGGCCCGGCGCAGGGCGAGGATCGGGTGCCGGGGCCCGGGGCGCAGCGCCGAGAGCCCGGTCGTGCCCGCCCCCCGGAGCAGGTTGAT
>CAYQGF010000092.1:0-10852 GCA_964416885.1 uncultured Iamiaceae bacterium | reverse complement strand
TCCTCGGAGGTGGTTGGTTCGCGGACGGGGAGTCCCGTCTCAGGGAGACCTGGCAGGGCCAGGTCGATGCTCCGTCGTGGCGAGTCGAACGCCTCCACGACGAAGGTCCGGGTCTCCCCGACGGCGAGCACCTCGCGGGCGCTGCGGGGAGGGGGGTCGCCCAGGGCGCGCAGCGGCACATAGCACTGCGCACCGTCGACGACGGCGTAGGCGCCGTGGGACGAGAAGCGGTCGATGACCGCCTCCACCTCGCTGCCCACGGGATGGCTGCTCACGAACGTGATGAACACGGTGGGCTCGTTGACCGCCTCGACCGACGAGCCGCCCTTGCTCCGGCGCCGGCGGCGACCGCCACCGCCGTCGGTGTCCGCGCCGACCTCAGCGGGAGGGGAGACCGGAGCCGCCTCGGCCGCGGCCTTCTTCCTGGACCGCTTGCGGGGCACGGCCCCTTCGGGCGGCGTCGCCCCCTTGGCCCGGCGGGCGGCGACCTCGGCCTCGACGGCCTGGGCCGCGGCGTTCCGGTCGCTCGCCTTGCCCCGCTTGCGACCGCCGCCCTTGGCGGACTGGGTCGAGCGTCGGCTGACCGGGCCGCGCACCGGTGTGCGGGCGACGAACACCCAACCGACCGCGTCGACCGGCTTGCCTCCGATGAGCCGGCCCTCATCGAACATCCACGGGTACTCGCCGTGGAGCTCCTGGAATGAGTCGTTGGAGAGGATCGTGGCGTCGGCCTTCTGGGCCACGGCCGCGATGAAGGCATCGCCGCGGCCGATGGCCCCGGCCGGCGGGGCGACGATCTCTCCGGCGAGGACGGCCTGCTCGTAGGCGTCTCGCTCGGACGCGTCGATGCGGTGTTGGAACGTGGCGTCCACGACGACGGTGACCTTGGCACCCGGGTACTCGTCGAGGAACGCCCGCACTGCCTCGTCGAGCTGGGTCAGGCTCGGCAGGGTGCGTCCCTCGGTGGCGATGTTGGAGCCGTCGACGATGACGTGGTCGCGGATGGTGCTGGCAGCGGGCATGTCGGGTGAGAGTCAACTACGTCCGTCAAGGGGCAGCGCGGATGCGCCCCGGTCGCGGCCATGGTGCGCCTGCGGTTGCGGGCCCGGTCGGTCGGTAGGTTGCGGCGATGCCCGTCGCCACCGACGACCCCACCGCCGAGGTCACCGACCTCCTCCGGCACCTGATCCGCAACGCCTGCGTCAACGACGGCCGCGTCGACTCCGGCCACGAGGCCCGGTCCGTCGACATGGTCCGGGCGCTGATCGAGCCGACCGGCGCCGACGTCGAGGTGTTCGAGCCCGCCGCCGGGCGCCAGAGCCTCGTGGCCCGCATCGAGGGCAGCGACCCGACGGCGCCGACGCTCACCCTGCTCGGCCACCTCGACGTCGTCCCGGTCAACGAGGACCACTGGAGCCGAGACCCCTTCGGCGGTGAGCTGGTCGACGGCGAGGTGTGGGGCCGGGGCGCGGTCGACATGCTCAACCTGACCTCGTCGATGGCCGTGGCCTTCCGCCGCCTGGCCAGCCGGGGGTGGAAGCCGCGGGGCACGCTCGTCTACGCCGCCGTCGCCGACGAGGAGGCGGCGGGCGTGTGGGGGGCCAAGCACCTGGCCGACCACCAGCTCGATGCCGTCCGCAGCGACTACGTCCTCACCGAGTCCGGCGGCATCCCCATGCGGAGCCCGGGCGGCACCAAGCTCCCGGTGATGGTCGGCGAGAAGGGCTGTTACTGGTGCCGCATCACCGTCACCGGCACCGCCGGTCACGGGTCCCAGCCGTACAAGACCGACAACGCGCTGGTGAAGGCGGCCGAGGTCGTCCGACGCATCGCCACCTACCGGCCCGAGGCGAACATCGGCGAGGTGTGGAGGCGCTACCTGACCTCGATGGGGATGCCCGAGGAGAAGACCGCGCCCCTGCTCGACGCGGCCCGCATCGACGCCCGGCTCGACGAGCTACCGGTGGGCACCGCCCGGCTGTTCCACGCCTGCACCCACACGACCTTCAGCCCGAACATCGCCCACGGCGGCTCGAAGATCAACACGATCCCCGACACCGTGACCCTCGAGGTCGACGTCCGCACCCTGCCGGGCCAGACCGCGGCCGAGGTCGAGGCCATGATCGCCGAGGCCGTCGGCGACCTGCGCGACGACGTGCAGGTCGAGCCGGCCGTGTTCGACCCGGCGTCGGAGTCGCCGATGGACACCCCGCTCTGGGACACGCTCTCGCGGGTGACCGGCCGCTTCTACGAGGGGTCGCAGACCGTCCCCATGTTGATCGCCGGCGCCACCGATGCCCGCTTCTTCCGCCGGCTCGGGGCCACCGCCTACGGCTTCGGGCTGTTCAGCCGGAACCTGCGCTACGAGGACTTCGGGCGGATGTTCCACGGTGACGACGAGCGGGTCGACGTCGAGTCGCTGCGGTTGTCGACCGAGATGTGGGAAGCGGTCGCCGTCGACCTGCTCGGTGGTGCGTGATGGCGTTCCGTCGGCGCTCGACGCCCGTCACGACCGCATTGTTCGACTTCGGGGGCGTGATCCTGTCGAGCCCGTTCGAGGCCTTCGCCCACTACGAGCGGGAGCACGGCCTGCCGCCCGGGTTCATCCGCTCGGTCAACACGGTGAACCCCGACACCAACGCCTGGGCACGCCTGGAGCGCAACGAGGTGACGCTGGCGGAGTTCTCCCAGCTCTGGGGCGACGAGGCCGAAGCCCTCGGGCACCGGGTCGAGGGCAGCACGGCGCTCCAGCTCCTGCGGGGCGAGCTGCGGCCCGAGATGGTCGAGGCGGTGCGCCGCTGCGGCGAGCGGCTGAAGACCGGGCTGCTCACCAACAACGTGGTGTCGATGCGGGCCGAGGAGATGTCGGGAGCGTCGGACCCGCACGCCGCGGTGCTCGGGCTGTTCGACGTGATCGTCGAGTCGTCGCGGGTCGGCACCCGCAAGCCCGACCCGGCGTTCTACGAGCACGCCTGTGCCCTGCTGTCGATCGAGCCGAGCGAGGCGGTCTTCCTCGACGACCTCGGCGTCAACCTCAAGCCGGCCAAGGCCATGGGTATGCGGACGATCAAGGTCGACGACCCGGCCGTGGCCATCGCCGAGCTCGAGGCCGTCGTCGGCTTCCCCCTCCGCTGACCGCGCCCCCACTTCCTCGAACCGGTGATCAGAATCCCCGCCCTGGCGGGGAATCTGATCACCGGTTGGGGCGAGGGCCGCAAGTGGCGGCCCCGTACATCCTGGGTGTCACAGGGGGCCCGCATGATGGGGGCATGGCGGACACGACCCCGATCACCGAGCCCGACGACCTCCTCGACCTGGCCGAGCAACAGCGCGGCCTCGTGGCCCGACGGCAGGTGGTGCACGCCTGTGGGCTGACGGTGAAGGCATGGGAGCACCTGATCGGGTCGAACGAGTGGGCCATGGTGACGCCACGGGTCCTCCACCGGCGGGGTGCGCCGTGCACCGACGAGCAGCGGGCCCCTCGCCGCCTGCCTCGACCTCGGGCCCGACGCCTATGCGTCCCACGGCACGGCGGCCGCGCTGTGGGGCCTGCCCGGTCATCGGCTCACCCCGGTCGAGGTGATGGTCACGCGAGGTCGCCGCACCCGCTCGTCGATCGCCCGGGTGCACCACCCGGTCCATCTTCCGAGCCCGTTCGCGGCGGCGATCGTCGGCATCCCGGTCGTCCGGCCCTCGCTGCTCCTGCTCCAGCTCGCGGCCACGGCGCCCGCGGCCCTGCTGCAACGGCGGCTCGACTGGATGTGGAGCCGTCGGCTGCTGTCGGGCCCGTCGGTCCGGGCCGAGCTGGACCACGTGATGCACCGGGGCCGCCCGGGCGTCGCCGCCCTGCGAGCACTGCTCGACTCGCTGCCGGACGACTACGTCCCGCCGGCCAGTGGGCTCGAGTCGCGCTTCGTGCAGGTCGCCGCCGACCACGACCTCCCGCGCATGCGACGTCAGGCCGACCTCGGCGACGAGGCCCGGTGGTGTGGGCGGGTCGACTTCCGGGCCCTCGACCTGCCGTTGGTCGTGGAGGTCAACGGCGACCTGTTCCACCAGGCCCTGTCGAACCGGGAGGACGACGAGCGACGACGACGACGTCTGGAGGCGGCGGGCTTCGTCGTGGTCGAGCTCGACGAGTTCCAGGTCTGGCACCGGACCGACGAGGTCGTCGAGCGGGTGCGGAAGGCGGCCGGCAGGCGCGGGTCGCGTTGGCCAACCGCCGCCCCGCCGCCTGACCTATGCCCGTACCGGTGATCAGGTTCCCCGTCCCGGCGGGGAATCTGATCACCGGTACGGGAGGGGTCAGACGGTCGAGGGGGCGGGCGGGGGGGCGACGGGGGGGATGTCGAAGACGCGGGAGGCGTTGTCGCGGAGGAACTTGGGCCAGACGTCGTCGGAGAAGCCGACGTTCGGCATCTCGGAGAAGATGCGGTCGAGGGTGAGGCCGGCGGCGAAGTAGCCGGCGTACAGCACCTTGTCGGCGCCCCGGCTGTTGGCGAAGCGGACGATCTCCTCGGGGTAGTACTTCGGGGCGAAGGCCGAGGTCGAGTAATGCAGGCCCGGGTACTTGAGCATCAGCTTGACCATCAGCTCGGTCCACGGGTCGGCGCCGTGGCGGACGACGATCGTGAGCTCGGGCCAGAACCAGCACACCTCGTCGAGCAGGATCGGCAGCTGGGGGGCCATCGGGATCCGGGGCCCAGGGACGCCGGCGTAGAGCACGATCGGCCGGCCGATCTCGATGCACTTGGCGTAGATCGGGTACATCCGCTTGTCGTCGAGCGGTACCTGCGGGATCAGCCCGGTGCCCCACACGTGGACGGCCTTGAGCGAGTCGCCCCACTCCTCCACCGCGGCGTCGATCTTGCGGAGCGCCCCCATCCCCTCGTTGGGGTCGACGTTCACCAGCGCCGCGAAGTGCTGCGGGAACTCCCGGACGGCCCGCTGCGAGTGCTCGTTCTCGTGGATGCCGACGAGGAACGTCGAGATCCGGTGCTTGGCCATCTCGCCCAGCACCACCTGGACCGGGTCGTCCACCTCGTCGTCCTCGAACGTCGGGACGCCCTTGAACATGTACTCGGCGGGCATCTCCATGCCCTTGGTGCCCTCGTCGTTGGCCAGCTGGCGGATCCGCTCGTACTTGGCCGCCTGCTTGGCCCGGGTGTCGGGCATGGAGAGGAAGGTGTCGATGACGCCGCCCGCCCGGGCGGCCTCGAAGCCGGATGCGTCGGTCACGCCCCCGACCCTAGAACGCGTTCTAGCCGTCGGGCTGTGACCGGGTGAGCACCGTGACCTCGACACCGCGAGCCGCGGCGTGGCGCTCCAGCTCGGCCAGGCTGCCGGCCACCGAGCTGTGGGCGTAGAACAGGAACGGGTACCACGGCGCCCAGCGAGCGGCGGCCCCGTCCACCCGCACCGCCTCGATCCCCCGCAGCACGCCGTTCTGGCTGCGCCGGTCGACCTCCAGCGTCGCCATCTGGTCCCACCGCACCGACTGGGTGGTGCGGACCCAGTGCGACGTGATGCCCTCGGCGTCGGCCCGGCTCCACGCCGCCCGGGACAACCACCCGAGCCAGCCCAGCCAGCCGGCGCTGACCAGCGCCGCGACACCGAGGAGGACCTGCCCGGTGACGATCCCGGCCACGGCCAGCACCCCGCTGCCGACCGCGACGAACAGCATCACGTCGGCGATGAACTTGGGCGGCCGCACCTCCAGCGCGGCCACGGGGTCGGTCACCGGAGCGGCTACAGACCGTCGAAGGCCCGGGTCAGGATCTCGTCCTGCTCCTGGACGTGGATGGCGTGGGACCCGCCGGCCGGCGAGCCCGACCCGACCCGCGACACCTCGAGGTACTTGACGCCCTCGGGTACCAGCGGCCACAGCCGCTCCCCGACGAAGGAGCGCGGCCCCATGTTGTCGGGCTCCTCCTGGAGCCACAGGACCTCGTCGACGTTGGCGTAGCGCTGGAGCAGCTCGCGGATCCGGGCCCGGGGGAAGGGGTACAGCTGCTCGAGCCGGAGCACCGCAGCGGGCACGCCGAGCTCGTCGCGCCGGGCGATGGCGTCGTGGCTGACCTTGCCGGAGCAGAACACGAGCCGCTTGATCGCGGTCGGGTCTTCGATCGAGGCGTCGTCGAGCACCTCCTCGAACGAGCCCGTGAACAGGTCGCCCACCGACGACCGGGCCGACTTGGCCCGCAGCAGCGACTTCGGGGTGAAGATCACCAGCGGCTTGAGGGTGTCGTGGTGGACCTGACGGCGCAGCAGGTGGAAGTACTGGGCCGAGGTCGAGGCGTTGCAGACCTGCATGTTGTCCTCGGCACAGAGCGTGAGGAAGCGCTCGATGCGGGCCGAGCTGTGCTCGGGGCCCTGGCCCTCGTAGCCGTGGGGCAGCAGCAGGGTGAGGCCGGAACGCTGGCCCCACTTGTCCTCGGCGGCGGCGTAGTACTGGTCGAGGACGATCTGGGCACCGTTGACGAAGTCGCCGAACTGGGCCTCCCACAGCACGAGCGTCTTGTCCTCGGCGATCACCGAGTAGCCGTACTCGAAGCCCAGGGCCGCGTACTCCGACAGCAGCGAGTCGTAGATCCAGATCTTGCCCTGGTCGGGGTCGAGGTGGGCCAGGGGGGCGAACTCCGAGCCGTCGTCGTAGTCGACCAGGACGCTGTGACGCTGCGAGAACGTGCCCCGCCGCGAGTCCTGGCCGGCCAGGCGGATGTTGGTGCCCTCGATCAGCAGCGAGCCGAAGGCCAGGGCCTCGGCCAGCGCCCAGTCGACCTCGCCGCCCTCGAACATCGTGTCGCGGGTCTGGAACTGCTTGGCCAGCTTGGGGTGGACGGTGAAGCCGTCGGGCCGGGCCGACAGGCCCTGGTAGATCCGCTCGATCGTCTCGGCCGGGACTCCGGTCGGGGTGGCGGGCAGCACGCCGCGGGCGGGCGCCGGCGGCTTGGCCCGCACCTCGCCCTCGGGGGCCTGGGACCGGGTCTCCTCCAGGGCCGACGCCAGCTTGGTCGAGAAGTCGTCGAGGGCGGCCTCGGCCTCCTCGATCGAGATGTCGCCCCGGCGGACCAGGGCCTCGGTGTAGAGCTTGCGGACCGAACGGCGGGCGTCGATGCGCTTGTACATCAGCGGCTGGGTGTAGCTGGGGTCGTCGCCCTCGTTGTGGCCGTGCCGGCGGTAGCAGACCATGTCGATGACGACGTCCTTGCGGAACCGCTGGCGGTAGTCGAAGGCCAGCCGGGCCACCCGGACGCAGGCCTCGGGGTCGTCGCCGTTGACGTGGAAGATCGGGGCCTGGACCATCTTGGCCACGTCGGTGCAGTACTCGGAGCTGCGGGCCGAGTCGGGCGGGGTGGTGAAGCCGAGCTGGTTGTTGATGATCAGGTGGATCGTGCCGCCGACCCGGTAGCCCTTGATGCTCGACAGGTTGAGGGTCTCGGCCACCACGCCCTGGCCGGCGAAGGCGGCGTCGCCGTGGACGAGGATCGGCAGCACCGAGAACGCCCGCGGGTCGTTGATCTCGTCCTGACGGGCCCGGACCATGCCGACGACCACCGGGTCGACCGTCTCCAGGTGGCTCGGGTTGGCCGCCAGCTCGACGGTGATCTCCTCGCCGTGGCGGGACCGGAACGTCCCCCGCTGGCCCAGGTGGTACTTGACGTCGCCCGAGCCCTGGGTGGACTCCGGGTCGATGTAGCCCTCGAACTCGGTGAAGAGCTTGCCGAGGCTCTTGCCGACGATGTTGGTCAGGACGTTGAGCCGGCCCCGGTGGGCCATGCCGATGATGGCGCCCTGGAGCGCCCACTCGGCCGCCTTCTCCAGCACCGCGTCGAGGATCGGGATGGCCGACTCGGCCCCCTCGATGCCGAAGCGCTTCTGGCCCAGGTACTTGGTGCCGAGGAACTTCTCGAACGCCTCGGCCGCGTTGACCCGGTCGAGGATGTGGCGCTGGTCCTCGGGGGGCAGGGTGATCGACGCCCCCTCGACCTGCTGTTGGATCCAGGCCGTCTCCTCCGGCTCCTGGATGTGCATGTACTCGATGCCCACCCGGCGGCAGTAGGCGTTGCGGAGCACGCCGAGGATGTCGCCCAGGGGCATGCGCTCCCGCCCGGCCAGCCCGTCGGCGAGGAACTCGCGGTCGAGGTCCCAGATCGTCAGCCCGTAGGTGGCCGGGTCGAGCTCCGGGTGCATCTGCGGTTCCTTGGCCGCCAGCGGGTCGAGGTCGGCGATCAGGTGGCCCCGCACGCGGTAGCGGTTGATCAGCGTCTGGACGTGGATCTGCTTGAGGAGGGTCGAGTCCTCCTTGTCGACCGGGTTGGTGTCCTGGAGCCAGCGGACGGCCGCGTAGGGGACGCCGATGGCGCGGAACACGCCGTCGTAGAACTCGCCCTCGCCCATCAGCAGCTCGTGGACCCGCTTCAGGAACAGGCCCGACTCGGCGCCCTGGATGATGCGGTGGTCATAGGTCGAGGTGACCGTCATGACCTTCGAGACACCGAGGTCGGCGAGGGCCTCGGGATCAGCGCCCTGGAAGGCGGTCGGGTAGTCGAGCCGGCCGACGCCGACGATGACGCCCTGGCCCGGCATCAGGCGGGGCACGCTCTGGACGGTGCCGATGGTGCCGGGGTTGGTGAGGGTGACGGTCGCGCCGGCGAAGTCGTCGGGGCTCAGCTTGTTGGTCCGGACCTTGCGGATCAGCTCCTCGTAGGCCGCCCAGAACCCGGCGAAGTCCATGCCGGCGGCGTCGCGGATCACCGGCACGAGGAGGGTGCGGCTGCCGTCCTTCTTCTCCATGTCGACGGCGAGGCCCAGGTTGACCTGCTCGTTGGTGACCTTCCGGGGCTTGCCGTCGGGGCCGGCGACGAAGGTGTTGTTCATCGACGGGACCGTGTCGGCGATGGCCCGGACCACGGCGTAGCCGATGATGTGGGTGAAGCTGACCTTCCCGCCCCGGGTGCGGCTCAGGTAGCCGTTGATGACCTTGCGGTTGACCTCGAGCAGCTTGGCCGGGACCTCCCGGAAGCTGGTGGCCGTGGGGACCTCGAGGCTGGCCTCCATGTTCTCGACGATGCGGGCGGCCACGCCGCGGAGCGGCTCGCCGGGGGCCTCCTCGGCTCCGGCGGCAGGGGCCTTGGCGGCGGGAGGCTGGGCCACCGCCGTCTCGGTCGCCGCCCCCTTCTCCGACGCCGGCGGCGCCGGGGCGGGGGCCGGGGCCGGCGGGGCCGCCGACGTGCCGTTGGACGCCCCGGTGATGCCGGTGGCGGCCGGCCCCTCCGAGCCGGAGGGCGCGGGGCTGTAGCCGGAGAAGAACTCCTGCCAGCTCTCGCTCACCGACGAGGGGTCCTCGGCGTAACGGTCGTACATCTCGTCGACCAACCAGGCGTTGGGGCCCAGGGTGTCGGACGTCGGCGCGGTCTCCTCAGGCATCGGGGCCAACCCTACCGGTGGCGCCGACCCACCCCCTGCGGGCTGCGGTTTCGCACCGGGCCGACCGCCGCGGCATCCTCGGAACGTGACCGACCCGACACCCGAGGACCCGTTCGCCGACGTCTGGGCGGGCAACGCCGCCTACGCCGCCGACTTCGCCTACGCCGACCTCTCCGGCATCGCGGCGCGCCACCTCACGGTCATCACGTGCATGGACTCCCGCATCGACCCCCTCGCGGTGCTCGGCCTCGTGCCCGGTGACGCCAAGATCATCCGCGCGGCCGGCGCCCGCGTCACCAACTCGACCATCCACTCGCTGGTCCTCGCCGTCCACCTCCTCGGCGGCCGCCGGATCCTGGTGATGCCCCACACCGACTGCGGCCTCATCGGCCGCGACGACGCGGTGCGCGACAAGCTGGCCCGCTCGACCGGACGCGACCGCACCGACCCCTCGGTGGCCTCGTACCGCCCCGAGACGATCCCCTCCCCGACCGGTGCGCTGGTCGAGGACGTGGCCCGCATCCGGGCCCACCCGCTCCTGGGCCCCGAGCTCGACGTGGCCGCCGCGGTCTACGACGTGGCCACCGGCCGGCTGTCACCCGTCCCGGTCTGACCCTCGGCCCCGCCGGTCGCCGGCCCATCGGTCGCGTCGCGGCCGTCGTCGGGGACGACCCGGCGGGCCGGCACACCGACCCAGATGCCCCCCGGGCCGATGTCGCGGGTGACGACGGCACCGGCCCCCACGATGCAGCCGTCGCCGACGGTGACCCCCGGCAGCACGGTCGAGCGGGCACCGAGCCAGACGTCGTCCCCGACGACCACCGGCTTGTGCTCGGCCTGACGCCGGTACCGGCCGTCGCCCTCGACCTCGTGGGTCTGGCACAGGATCGCCACCTGGGGGCCGAGGTTGCAGCCCCGGCCGATCCGCACCGAGCCACCCCGCCCGACGTCGAACAGGGCGCCGGAGTTCACGAAGGTCCCCCTGCCGATCACGATGTCGGTGCCGGTGAAGCGGGACCCGGGGGCGATGTTGGCGCCCAGGGCCCGGATCCCCATCGCCCGGAAGACGAGCACCCGGACGGCCCGGGGCACCCACACCGCGCCGGCCAGGGTGGTGAGGATGGTGTGCCGGGCGGCCAGACGGAGGTCCTGCCGCAGGCTGGCCGCCAGCTTGCCGATCGCCTCCATGCCGGCGGGACCGTAGCCGCCGCCGCGACCCGGGCGCCGGGGCCGGCCGATCGTCGGCTCCCCCGCAGCCCTCGCTAGCGTCGTTCCCCTCATGAGCTCGAACGCCGCCCAGTTCATCTTCACCATGAGGAAGTGCAGCCGCTTCTACCCGCCCGACCGGGAGGTGCTGCGCGACATCAACCTCAGCTTCTACCCGGGGGCCAAGATCGGCGTCCTCGGCCACAACGGCGCCGGC